>JBMOHO010000131.1:0-10008 GCA_049317805.1 Saprospiraceae bacterium | reverse complement strand
TTTGCGCAATTTGGGAAGTGAGTTCGGCGATTCGACCAATGCCATCCGCATCGAACTCAACCGCATGGAAGAGGCTGGCCTGCTTTTGTCAGCGGCAGACGGCAACAAAAAAATCTTCCGCGCCAACATCCGCCACCCCCTGTTCAAGGAAATCCACACCATCCTGCTCAAGCACATCGGGCTTGACCGCATTGTGGAAGACGTGGTAAAAAACCTGGGCGACATCCGCCAAGTATACCTCATCGGTGAATTTTCCCGCGGGCTCGACAGCCCCATCATTGACCTCATTATTGTAGGAAACCTCGACAAACAATACCTGCTGGAGCTCATTGAAAAAGCGGAAAAATTAGTGCACCGCAAAATCAGATACCTTATTTATTTGCCGGAAGAAGCCGAAACGATGGATTGGAGTCAGTATGACCCCAGGCCACTCCTGCTTTGGAACGGCTTCCCCGATAAAAAAGCGCTCAAGTCAACCTGATTTCTTACATGCGGCAGTTCAACCAACTGCAGGCAATTGGCATATCTGTGCATAGCCAAACATCAAGCACCCGCGCTACAGCGCAACCCCGCAAGTAAGTGCGCTTTGCCCACTTATGAAGCGCAAAGCGTGTTCAGCCGACAACATTCAACCAGCCACATAGCAAGATCGCAGCAATATGAACCACAAATCAGATACCACACCCGCAGCACCACCGATGCAAATGGTGGATTTAAAGGCGCAGATGAAGCACATCCGGGAGGCCCTGGATCGGGAATTGACAGAGGTGTTGGACAGCACCATGTTTATCGGCGGACCCAAAGTGAATGCTTTCCGCGAAAACCTGGAACAATACGTGGGGGTAAAACACGTGATTCCTTGCGCCAATGGCACCGACGCCCTGCAGATAGCCATGATGGCCCTCGACTTGAAACCGGGCGACGAAGTGATTGTACCCGCTTTTACCTATGTGGCCACCGCCGAAGTCATCGGTCTCCTCGGCCTCACGCCCGTGATGACCGATGTAGACCTGAACACCTTCAACATGACCCCCGAATTGGTGGAGGCCGCCATCACGCCCCGCACCAAAGCCATTGTGCCTGTGCACCTTTTTGGACAAAGCGTAGACATGGCCGGCATACTGGCCCTTGCCCAAAAACATGGTTTGTACGTGATTGAAGACAATGCCCAGGCCATCGGTGCCGATTATATATTTCCAGACGGCCGCAAAGCAAAAACCGGCAGCATGGGCCACTTTGGATGCACGTCGTTTTTCCCGTCCAAAAACCTGGGCTGCTACGGCGACGGCGGTGCCCTCATGACCAACGACGACGATTTGGCCGCCCGCGCCCGCATGATTGCCAACCACGGCCAGTCCAAACAATATTACCACGACCGGCTGGGGGTCAATTCGCGCCTCGATGCTTTTCAGGCCGCCATCCTCAACGTCAAACTGCCCTTCCTCGACGCTTACAATGAAGCACGACGCCATGCGGCCGATGCCTTCGACGCCGCTTTTGCCGACATGCCGCAACTCATTGCCCCGGCACGGGCACCGTTCAGCACCCATGTGTTCCACCAGTACACCCTCTGCCTGTCGCCATTGGCTATCCGGGAAGCCCGCACCGGAAGCGAACTCCGCGAAGCCCTGCGCGCGCATTTGCAACCCCTTGGCATTCCGGCCATGATATATTATCCCGTACCGTTGTATGAGCAGCAGGCCTTCGCGGCACACTGGAAAGGGGGCGTTTTACCCGTGACCGAAACCTTGTGCGACACCGTTTTTTCGCTG
Organism: Saprospiraceae bacterium; assembly: GCA_049317805.1. GTDB lineage: Bacteria > Bacteroidota > Bacteroidia > Chitinophagales > Saprospiraceae > M3007. The sequence goes on along the minus strand of JBMOHO010000131.1, from coordinate 8,236 downwards.
CCCATGCACAGCGAACATACGCCCGAAACCATTGAGCGCGTGGTCCGGGGCGTCCGCTCCTTTTGGGGCGCAGCGTAATTTAATCTATACCACACAGGGTAAATGGAATGACTTTTGCAGGTATGGTTAACTAAAATGACCACTCGTTGAGCCGGTTTGGAAAGCCGGGTGGGTAATGCGTTAACCAAAGAAACATAAACCCTTGTTAATCAAAAACATCATGTGGGACTATGCAGGCCGATTCAGCCTGCTGTTCGCCAATTTGGCCGTCATGAGTGTGTTGAGCCGCATTTTGTCGCCTGCCGAATATGGCACCGTGGGCATTGTAGTGGCCATCAGCGGCCTGGCTTCCATCATACTGGAGTTTGGTTTCAACTCTGCCATCATTCAAAAAAGTGAATTGGAGGAAGTGCACCTCAGCACCATTTTTTACCTGGTGTTGATGGGCAGTGTGGTCATTTACGGCATTGTTTTTTTCCTGTCGCCTGTGATCGCCGATTTTTACCGGATACCGGAGATTACGGCGCTGTTGCGGGTGAGCGCATTGAGTTTCATCGTCAACGCCTGGAACTTGGTGCCCAGTGCCCTGATTACCCGCAACATGATGTTTAGAGAGCAGAGCATCCGCAATGTTGGGCTCACCGTGCTGGTGGGCGTGGTGGCCATCATACTGGCATTCATGGGCTGGGGCGCCTGGGCGCTGGTGCTGCAAACCCTGTTGAGCACCTTTATTTTGGTGCTGGTCAACGTTTGGCTCACCAAATGGCAGCCTCGGCGCTTGTTCAACCTTGGGGCCATCGCCGAAATGTTTCATTACAGCAAGTACCTGTTTTTCTCAGGTGCCATGGATGCGGTGTTCACCCGGCTCGACGCCCTGCTCATCGGCAAAGCCCTCAACGTGCAGAGCGTCGGATTTTACTCCCGCGCCAGGGGCATGGAAAACATGGTGCAGGGTGTGACCACCTCCAGCCTGAACGCCGTGATGTTCCCTTATTTTTCCAAAATGCAGGACGACGAGGCGCAGATCATTTCGCTTTTCCACCGCTTCTTCACCATCATCGCCACCGTTATTTTTCTGTTTACCGGATTGGCCTACATCAATGCGCCCTGGCTTTTCGATCTTTTATTTGGTCAACAATGGCGCTTATCGTCCGGATACTACCGAATAATGGCCCTTAGCGCCTTTGCATTTCCGCTTAGCGCGCTTATGCTGAGCGTGGTGAGCGCAAGGGGAAACAGCAAAGATTTCTTCAAAGCAGAAATTGGGAAAAAACTTATTTTTGCACCGGTATTCGGATTAATATTCTGGAGCCTTGATGCCTTCCTGTATACTTGGGTGTTGGCTTTGTTCATTGCCTTTGGGATCAACCTGCATTTCCTGACCAAATCCATCGCCATTCGGCCCTGGACGTATTGGCAAATTGTGTTGAAATTTACCTTTGTTTTGGCATGTTTTTTGGTCGGATACCACGTAGTGATGCCTTTTTTGGGGCTGAGTGATTACGCGTTTTTTCCTGCTGTTTTGTTCAGTATAATATTTGTCTTGTATTTTGCAGTGGGTGTGTATTTCATCGCACCCGAGCCATTTAATCTTGCCAGTCAACAATTTTTTCAACTTAAAAACCAAATACAAGGGCGCTTGGCCGCTCGGTAAAACAATCATGATTAACGTAACCAAACCGTATCTGCCTCCTTTTGAGGAATATGTTGGATATCTGGAGGGCATCTGGCAACGCAACTGGCTCACCAACAATGGCCCATTGGTCAACGAACTGGAGCTTAAGATAAAAGAATATTTGGGGTTATCCCACCTGCTTTATTGCAGCAACGGCACCATAGCGTTGCAAATGGCCATCAAGGCCCTCGAACTCCATGGCGAGATCATCACCACGCCGTTCAGTTACGTGGCCACCACGAGCTGCATTTCCTGGGAAGGGTGCAAGCCGGTGTTTGTCGACATTGACCCCAAAACGATGAACATCAATCCCGCGCTCATCGAGGCCGCCATCACCAAAAACACCGTGGGCATCATGGCCACGCACGTATACGGCAACCCATGTGACATAGACGCCATACAAGCCATAGCCGACAAGCACGGCTTGAAGGTGATATACGACGCTGCGCACTGTTTTGGAACCCGGTATAAAGGCAAGAGCGTGCTGGAATACGGCGACGTGAGCACCTGCAGTTTTCACGCTACCAAACTGTTTCACACCGTGGAAGGCGGCTCCGTGAGTTCGCCCAGCGCCGAAATAACCCGCAAACTGGCGCTGTTGCGCAACTTCGGCCACACCAGTCCGGTAGAATTTGATGGCGTAGGCATCAACGCCAAAAACTCCGAATACCATGCGGCCATGGGCCTGGCCATGCTGCAACGCATCGACGAGATTTGCCAAACCCGCAAAGAACAATGGCTGCGCTATCAGGATATCCTGAAACACATGCCCCTGCACACCATTAAAGTAGACGTGGAAAAAACCGAGTTCAACTACGCTTATTTCCCCATGATTTTTGAGAGTGAAGCGTTGTTGCTCAAAACCGTAGAAGCGCTCAACACCCACTACGTGTATCCAAGGCGCTATTTCTTTCCGTCGCTCAACAAACTCAACTACGTAGAGCAGCGCTCCTGCCCGGTTTCGGAAGACATTTCAACCCGTGTGCTGTGCCTGCCCCTGTTTTACCAGCTCAGCAAACCCGAACAGGAGCTCATTTGCCGCGTCATCCTCAGAGCAGCCCGTTACGACCAATGAAAATTGCCATCATGCAACCCTATTTCCTGCCATACATCGGCTATTTCCAGCTGATCCATGCAGCAGACAGGTTTGTCATCTATGACAACATTCAGTATACCAAAAAAGGATGGATCAACCGCAACCGCATCCTCCAAAACGGCAAAGACGAGTACATCTCGCTACCGCTGAAAAAGGACTCGGACTACCTCGACGTACGCGAACGCTTTCTGGCCGACACATTTGCCAAAGACAGCCAGGATGTGCTCCGTAAAATTGCCGGTTTGTACCGCAAAGCGCCTCATTTCAACGAAGTGTACGCGCTTTTGGAAAGCATTTACCGGTTTGACAACCCCAATTTGTTCGAGTTTATTTTCAATTCGGTGCGGGAGACCTGTGGCTATCTGGGCATCAACACCGAGTTTGTGGTGTCTTCAACCGTCCCCATTGACCATCAGATACTGAAAGCGGAAGACAAAGTGCTTTCGCTGTGCAAAGCGTTGGAAGCAACCGTGTACATCAATCCAATTGGTGGCACAGAACTCTACCAACGAGCCGTTTTTGCAGAACAACAAATTGATTTACAGTTTCTTAAAGCCAATCCTCTCGTGTACCCGCAATTTAACCACGAATTCGTGCCCTGGTTGTCCATCCTCGATGTCATGATGTTTAACACAGTGGAAACGATTCGGGCACATCTTGATGATGGCTACACCATCGTGACGAATTAATCCGCCATTAACTACCTTCTTCTTATGCTCTTTAATTGGACCAAACTGGGTCGTGTATTCGATCCAACTGCCGTTAAAGACCGGTATTTCATCAATGAATTTGCCCAGGCGCCACACGTCCTGATCTTCGATGATTTTATCCGCGTCTATTTCTCTTGCCGCCCGCCGGCAGATGAGCACGGCCAGTACGTGAGCTACTCTTCGTGGCTCGACCTCGACCGCAAAGACCTGTTCAAGGTTTTGCGCATCGCTGAACACCCGATTTTGCCCCTCGGCGAACTGGGTACTTTTGATGAATTCGGGACCTACCCGGTGTCTGTGGTGCGCCACGGCAACGAGATGCGCGCCTACTATGCCGGCTGGACCCGCTGCGAATCGGTGCCGTTCAACGTAGCCATTGGCATGGCAGTGAGCCACGACGAAGGCCAGACCTTCGAGCGCATTGGCCCCGGGCCCATCCTGTCGTATTCGCACGACGAGCCGTTTATCCTCAGCGGACCCAAAATTCGGCGTTTCAACGACAAATGGTACCTGTTTTACATTGCCGGTAAAAAATGGATCATGGACAATGGTCGGCCCGAACCGGTGTACCGCATCCGTTTGGCCATTTCAGACGACGGCATCAACTTCCAGAAAGTGGAACGCGACCTCATTGAAACCAAACTGGAAGCCGACGAGGCGCAGGCCAGTCCCGACGTGTTTTTCCGCGACGGCCGCTACCACATGTTTTTCTGCTACCGCTACAGCACCGGATACCGCAGCCGCGAGCGGGGCTACCGCATAGGCTATGCCTGGTCTGAAGACTTGTTGAACTGGCACCGCGACGACGCCCAGACCAACATCGACATTTCGGAAGACGGTTTCGACAACGAGATGGTCAGCTATCCGCACGTGTTTGAACTCGACGGCGAGACCTACATGTTCTACCTCGGCAATGGCGTAGGCCGTTTCGGATTTGGCGCAGCCAGGCTGGAACGATAATGCTGACTGGCTTCCGGTTTTTTAATCCACACCCCCCCCAATGTTAACCATAAAAAACGACCATCATGCTTTGGCATAAACTCGGCAAAATATTTGACGTCAACACCCACGGTTTGGACTTTGATGTAAACCTGTACGCACAAGGACCGCAAGCGGTTGTGTTAGGCGACTACATCCGCATCTATTTTTCGACCCGACGCGTAGACCCTGTCAACGGAAAATTTTACAGCGACGTTGCTTTTATCGACATGGATAAAAGCTTTAAAAAAATTGTGGGCCATTCTCAAAAGCCCGTTCTTCCGTTAGGTGACCTCGGCACTTTTGACGAACACGGCATATTCCCCATAAGCCCCATGCGGCACAACGGCGAAATTTGGGCCTATACCACCGGTTGGAGCCGCCGTAGCTCGGTTTCGGTAGAAACTTCTACCGGATTGGCCATCAGCAAGGACAATGGCACGACTTTTGAGCGATATGGAACAGGACCGGTGCTCACATCTTCTTTGCAGGAGCCCATGCTTGTAGGTGATTCATTTGTTCGTGAGTACAACGGTGCGTACCACATGTGGTACATGTTTGGCAAAAAATGGGGTGTCGCCACTGGCAATGAACCACCTGCCCGTGTATACAAATTAGCGTACGCCAACTCTCCCGACGGCATCCATTGGCACAAGGAAGAGGCGGTACAAATTGTACCTGATGTGCTTGATGAAACCGAATGCCAGGCGCTGCCCACGGTGATCAAAATCGGCGACCGCTACCACATGTACTTCTGTTACCGCCACTCGACCGACTTCCGCGTCAACGCAGAAAGGGGGTACCGCCTCGGATATGCCTGGTCAGACGACCTGAAAAACTGGACCCGCGACGATTCCAGGAAAGGCATTGAACTTTCAGAAAACGACTGGGATTCGGAAATGATGTGTTATCCGAACCTGTTTGAAATTGAGGGTAAAATTTACCTGCTGTACAACGGTAACGAGTTTGGCAAGCACGGCTTCGGCATTGCAGAACTGGTGTCGGCTTAACTATGGAAAACAAGGGCTTCACTTATCGGATGAATACGGCCAACGCTGCACAAATCGGCTCACACCTGCGCGATTGCAGCGGGCAGTTTAACCCGCCCTTGCACGAAAAAGTGGATATAGATGCGTATTCGGCTAAAATGGCCGAATACGCCGTCTTGTTTGAAGCCTGGGACGAAGACCTGCTGGTCGGTTTGGTAGCCGCTTACTACAACGACACGGTTAATCATATCGGTTTCATCACCAACGTAAGCACCATGAGCCGCTACGCCGGAAAAGGAGTAGCTTCGGCCCTGATGGAAGCCTGCATTGATTATGGTCGACAACAAGGCTTCCAGTCCCTTCGGCTTGAAGTAAACCAACAAAGTCATTCAGCCATCAACCTGTATCACAAATTTAATTTCACCATTTTGGAAGAAGGCGCCGATGTGTTCCACATGAACCGGCCACTCTGAAAACCTACTCTCCATGGAAAATAAACCATTAGTCAGCGTTTGCATGATTACTTACGCCCACGGCCCTTTTATCGCCACGGCCATTGAGAGCGTCATCATGCAAAAAACCAATTTCCAGTTCGAACTGGTCATCGGTGAAGACGACGGCCCAGACAATACCCGCGCCATCTGCGAGGTGTATGCACAACAATATCCGGACATCATCCGGCTGCTCCCCTACGAAAAAAACATGGGGAACAACGCCAACTTCATCCGCACCATGTACAGCTGCACCGGGAAATACATCTCCCTGCTGGAAGGAGATGACTACTGGACGGACGCGAATAAACTACAAAAACAGGTTGACCTGATGGAGTCCGACCCATCCCTCGCGTTTTCTTTCCACAATGTGCATATTCTGGAAAACGACAACGTGGTTGGCCAGGTTTACCCCGGCGAACGCAAAAACGTGGTGACCATAAAAGACACCCTCAACCACGACTATTTTCAGACCTGCTCGGTGCTTTTTCATGCAGACATCCTGTTTGCCTTGCCCCGCGCCGAGGCGACAAAGTGGATTTTCAACGACATAACCCTGTATTGCTTCCTGCTGCGCAAAAACGGCCTGCAGGCCAAATACATACCCGAGGTGATGGGCACATACCGCATCCATCCGGGCGGCGTGTGGTCTATGGCCAACATCCAAAAAAAATACATGCACTCCCAAAAAGCGGAAGTGCTGTTGTTGGACCGATACTACGATGAACCCGAACTGCGCCCGTTGCTGGCCAAACGGGAAATGGACTACTACAATGTGTTCATGATCGAAACGGCCAAAGCCCAGGATTGGAAACTCATGAATACCTGCATCAGCCGCTATGCCTACTGGAGCATGCGCGCCGCGCCGCTGAAAATCTGGCGGGCCGGTTTGCCCATCCTGTATTATGTACGCGCCGTGCTTTTCAAGGGTGCCCCGAAAAAAAACATGTCGGTGAGCTACGGCGAAAAGCCGAAAAAAAGGAAGAGCGCACTCTCTTGAGGGAATACGGAATACGGAATACGGAATTTTTTCATTTTTTCGGATTTTTATGCTTCAATCCCAATAATTTTACAAAAAAATAGAGGGAATGCGCAAATTCCGCATTCCGCATTCCGTATTCGCCATTCTCCAATTTTAATTTATGAAGATTCTCATCACCGGCACCGCCGGGTTTGTCGGCTTTCATCTCGCCAACCGTTTGGCGGGGGAAGGCCATGAGGTCGTTGGGCTCGACAGCATCAACGACTACTACGACGTGCAGCTCAAGTACGACCGCCTGCAGCACGCGGGCATCCAGCGCGAGAAACGCACCTACAACACGCTGGTGGAGAGCACCACCATGCCCAACTACCGCTTTATACAGCTTCAACTGGAAGATGCGGGTAACCTGGAGCGCCTGTTTGCCCGTGAACGCTTTGAGGTGGTGCTGCACATGGCCGCTCAAGCGGGCGTGCGCTACAGCCTCAACAACCCCCGCGCCTACGTGGAAAGCAACATCCTGGGCTTCCTCAACCTGCTCGAGGCCTGCCGCTACCACCCGGTGCAACACCTTATATATGCCAGCAGTTCCAGCGTGTACGGCATGAACACCAAACAGCCGTTTTCGGTGCAGGACAATGTGGATCACCCCGTATCGCTGTATGCCGCCAGCAAAAAAAGCAACGAACTGATGGCCCACACCTACAGCCACCTGTTTGGCGTGCCCACCACCGGACTGCGGTTTTTCACGGTGTACGGGCCTTGGGGTCGGCCAGATATGGCTTATTTTACGTTTACCCAGGCCATCCTGGAAGGCAATCCCATCAAAGTGTACAACTACGGCCAAAATGCGCGCGACTTCACGTACGTTGACGACATCATTGAGAGCCTCGTACGCCTGATCCCGATTGTACCCCAGCCCGTGTCTAAGGCAGAAGCCGAGGGCCATCCCGCGCTGTCTACCGCCCCGTACCGCCTGTACAACATCGGCAACAGCACGCCCGTGGTGTTGTCCGAGTTCATCGGTGCCATTGAAGAAGCCCTGGGCCAAAAAGCCATTCAGGAATTGGTGGCCGCCCAACCCGGAGACGTGACCTCTACTTTTGCCGATGTAGCCGACCTGGAAGCGGTGACTGGTTTTAAACCACAGACGAGTTTGAAGGATGGGATTGGGGCGTTTGTGGCCTGGTACCGGGGGTATGCTCGGTAAGCGCACTTTGTTACCACTAAGGCTTTTTTTACCACTAAGGCTTTTTTTACCACTAAGGCTCTTTTTACCACTAAGGCACTAAGAGACACTAAGAAACACTAAGAAATA
>JBMOHO010000130.1:0-10050 GCA_049317805.1 Saprospiraceae bacterium | reverse complement strand
AAGACTAATTGCATGAAAAATCGAGGAAGTAGTACCGACTACTGCTCTTTCTGCGGTCGCGGAAAAGAAGAAGTCATGATCCTGATTTCCGGGATGGAAGGTCAAATTTGCGAGACGTGTATCGAGCAGGCAGAAAAGATCATTTCCCAGGAATTGGCTCAGGGAGGCACAGATGACAAGCCGGGCAGCAAAGGAAAATTTGCCGAACTGTCTGTCATCATTCCAAGCCAAATCAAAACCTTCCTCGATCAGTATGTGATTGGTCAAGACGAAGCGAAGAAGACCCTTGCCGTCGCTGTATATAACCACTACAAGCGGCTTCGGCACCCGAGCGACGAAAACGACGTAGAGATTGAAAAATCAAACGTTGTTTTCGTCGGCCCCACGGGTACTGGCAAAACGCTGCTGGCCAAATCCATCGCCCGCCAACTCAACGTGCCCTTTGCCATTGTAGACGCCACCGTGTTTACAGAAGCGGGTTATGTGGGCGAAGACGTGGAAAGCATCCTGTCCCGTTTGTTGCAAGTGTGCGACTACGACGTGGAGGCTGCCGAGCGCGGCATCGTGTACATCGACGAGATCGATAAAATAGCCCGCAAACAGGACAACCCTTCCATCACCCGCGATGTGTCGGGCGAAGGCGTACAACAGGCCATGCTCAAAATGCTGGAAGGTGCCGAAGTATTGGTGCCCCCCCAAGGCGGCCGCAAGCACCCCGAACAAAAATTGGTGAAAGTAAACACCCAAAACATCTTGTTCATCTGTGGCGGGGCATTTGATGGATTGGAAAAAATCATTGCCCGACGGGTCAATACACAAGTGATCGGCTACGCCAAACAAGACGCCAAACCGGTAGACCGCGAAAACCTGTTGAAATACGTGAGCCACCAGGATTTGAAAACCTTCGGCCTTATCCCCGAATTGCTCGGCAGGCTTCCAGTGCTGGTGCACCTCGATCATTTGGACAAGGAAGCCCTGATGCGCATCCTCACTGAACCCAAAAATGCGCTGGTGAAGCAGTACGAAAAACTGTTTGAACTGGAAGGGGTACAATTAGAAATGACCGAAGACGCCATCGATTTCATCGCCGAAAAGGCCATTGAATACAAACTGGGTGCCCGTGGCCTGCGGTCCTTGTGCGAAGCCATCTTGAACGACGCCATGTTTGAAGTGCCCTCTGGCGTTGAAAAACACTTGTTGGTCACGCGCCCTTATGCCGCCGAAAAATTAGAACGTTCCAGACTGGCGCAATTGCAAGCGGCCTGATCAATCCCGTATGGGCCTGCCAAAATCATAGTCGACAAAAACATCGTCCAGTAAAGGGTTGGCACCGAGCTGGTAACCCTCTTTCAGGTCGTAACCCCACATGCGGCTCAGGTTAGTCCAGTAAGCAGCAGTAGTGCCGCCCCGTGTTTCTTTTAAAATTTGATGGAACGGTTTACCGGTTTCGCGTTCAATCATTTTGATGAGCACTTTCCCTTCCGTTTTGGTCAGCATTTTCAGTTTGGCCTCAAATTGATCGTTGAGCGTCTTCAGCTCTTCTTTGGCGTACCTGCGCTGCTTGCGCTTTTTCATGTTTCCGGTTTCTTCCTGCCACTCATCATACACATCGAGGGCCTGCACGGCGTATGGATATACTTTTTTGGCGGCTCTGGCATATAGATAGTATTGGCGCATTTCGGCCTGGTCTTTGAACTGGCGCTTGCTCGCCACCCGCACCGGCCGGAGCGACATGACGAACACGGTGTCGCCCAATGCTATTTCCATGCGGGCCCAGGCGCCTACCGGACCACTGGTGTCTACTCGTACACGCTGTTGCCCATGAACACATGACGACAACGCAAGAACAGTACTGATCAAAAGAATAAGATGCTTCACGGGTGATATAACGCTGAATCCGGGAACAATAATACGAAAAGTCCCCCTACATTTGTGCCAGTGTAACGGAAGCAACAGGCAGTAATCCCCTAGCCACATGTATGCAATATTACTGGCCTATATTACGGCCTTCGTCCTGACCTACTTAGCTATTCCGTCCATCATACGGGTAGCTATAGAAAAAGGATTATACGATAAGCCTAACGACCGGAGCGCTCACCGTACCCCAACTCCTTCGCTCGGTGGTATTGGTATATTCGCCGGTATGGTATGCGCCATTGTATTGTGGACGCCCTTAGGGTACTTTGGAGAATTGCAATATATCCTGGCCGCCTTTGTGATCATTTTTTTAACCGGCATTCAAGACGACCTCCTTCCCCTCTCGCCGAATAAAAAATTGCTCGGACAATTGTTGTCCGCAGTCATTCTGGTGGTGTGGTCGCATCTGAAAATCACCAGTTTTTACGGCGTATTCAACGTGTTCATCCTTCCACCCTTACCCAGCTTTATGCTTTCCTTAGTGCTGATCATGGGTATAGTAAACGCGTTTAACCTGATTGACGGCATCAACGGCCTGGCCGGTTCGGTCGGGTTGCTCACTTGTCTCAGTTTGGGCCTTTGGTTTCACCTGGCCGGTTACCCCGAGCTGGCTGTAGTGGCGTTTTCTTTAGCCGGTTCATTGTCTGCTTTTTTGCGGTACAATTTTTTAAAAAATGCCCGCATTTTCATGGGCGATACCGGTTCATTGCTGGTGGGTACTGTTTGCGCTATTCTGGCGCTGAAATTTGTGGAACTGAACGGGGGGCCGGCCCTGCCGGGCGACTTTTCCTTTCACGCGGCCCCGGCCATTGCTGTAGGGGTATTGTTTCTGCCGGTATTCGACACGTTGCGGGTGTTTACCCGCCGACTCATGGAGCGCCGCTCTCCATTTAGCCCCGACCGAAAACACGTGCATCACCTCCTCATTGATTCCGGCCTCAGCCACTTGCAAGCCACTTCTGCCCTGATTACAGTCAATGTGTTGTTGTTGGTGTTCCTGGTGCTGATGAACCATTTGGGCAATGGCACGCTGCTCCTGATTGAACTGGGCCTGGCTGGCGCTTTTTCATATCTGCTGTACAAAATGGAAGCCAGCATCAAGCGGAAAAACAGGAAACGGGCCATTTGACCCTGTGTTGAATACTTTTTAGCCACTTTGTTATACTCATCCGACACTTTTTGGCAACGATTCCGGCAACACCGACCCGCACAATGGGCCGGCGCGTACCTTGTCTTTGCGCTGTTTTTGGCTGTGTTTGGGTACCTGCTGGTGCCCGACGGTGCCCCGAACGCCAACACCCAGTTGCCGGCATTGTCCCTGACGCCACCGGGCACAACGGCCACCTTGCTGGCGTTGAAAACGGAGGTGGACGTCCACCCGGTTCCCTGGTTTCACCGCTTAGTGAACGGTGCGCCTTTGCCTTATCGGCCGCTTCCCATCGTCGAAGGTTCTTTTCGGGTGCAGGGCGATAGCTTGTTGGTCATGCAGTTGGACAATCCGTCGGACACCCTGAGGCTGCCCCTCAGCCAGCTTTGGAAAGCAGACGAGCCACTTCGGAAACGGCATTTTTGGTTGGGGGCCGACGCGTTTGGGCGCTGCATTTTCAGCCGGCTGGTGCTCGGATACCGGGTATCCCTTTTTGTTGGCGTACTCGCAGTGTCCATAGCCCTCACGCTTGGCCTCTTGTTGGGCGCCTTGGGTGGGTATTTTGGCGGCCGGACAGACGCCGTGGTGATGTTGCTGGTGAACACCGTGTGGTCTATTCCGACATTGCTGCTGGTGTTTGCCGTGGTGCTGGCCCTGGGACGCAGTGTGGGCGTGGTATTTTTGGCGGTGGGGCTTACGTTGTGGGTGGATGTGGCGCGTTTGGTGCGCGGACAAGTGATGGCCCTGCGCGAGCAGGCGTTTGCCGAAGCAGCGTATAACCTGGGTTTGCCGCCCTGGCAGATCGTGTGGCGGCACCTGTTGCCCAACCTCATGGGCCCTGTGCTGGTGGTGGCGGCAGGCAGTTTTGCCACCGCTATTTTGCTGGAATCCGGTTTGAGTTACCTCGGCTTTGGCGTGCAGCCACCTGCCCCGTCGTGGGGTTCTTTGCTCAACGAAAACTATGGACTGGCGCTGAGCGGACGCTGGGTGGCGGCGTTGGCACCCGCTGTGGCCATTGCCGTCACGGTGTGGGCTTTTACGGTGGTGGGCAATGGGTTGAGGGATGCGTTGGGCGGGAAATAAAGCGCAGCTTATTGGCTGATCAAACTGCTTTTGGCACGCTGCTCCAGTTCCTCCATGAGTACAATCTCTTTTAGCCGAAAGACCTGCTCGAACCCGCCCTCCTCGCCATATCGCTTGCGGCGGTATACCAATCCGATGCCTTTGGCGTACCATTCCTCACCCTCGCCTTCAATCTCGGCGGCCCCCTCCGCGTCGTAACCAATGGCTTCGCGTACCCCAAACCGAACGGTGGAATGTTGTTGGCCGTTGAGCGTGTACGGTGGCCCGTTGCCGAGGTAACGCCGGTTCCGGATGAGGTACACCCGGGCCTGGGGATCGGCTGTGGGTGCGTAGGAGAGGCTGAACAGAAAAACGCCAAGCGAGTCGGTCACCTGAAACGGAAAAACAGTAGGCGAGCTTATTTGCGTGGGCACTTGCCGCACGGTGCCCTGAGCGGTATCGGGTTCGTACACAAAATAATCGCGCAGGAGGGCGCCAGAAGAAACGAGTTTTTCACGGCCAATCTGGCTGATCTGAAACTGTTCATCGTAGTTGGTGGAGGCCAGAAAAATGCCGCTGTCGCGCACAAATCCACGGAAATACCAGTATTCCAGCGCGGTGGAGTCGCCCTGTGTCAGCTCGTACACATACACTTTACCACCCTGGAGGTCCAACACCGGGTAGTAATAATCGCGGATGTCACGCTTGCCCCGGGTACAGGCCAGGAGCATCAGCAAGAACAAAAAAGCAACAGCTATTTTTTGCATGAAAAAAAGAATTTATGCTGAACACCAACCGGCCAACAACAGCAGCACCGTTTGCAAGGGCATCAACGCATCAATCAGCACTTTATGCCAGGCTACTGCCGGCCAATGGCGGTGCAAGGTACGCAGGAACCAGCGGGCACCAAGGGCATACACAAACAACACCATCAGCACCCGGGCTGGATAAACGCCCGCCCACCCCCCGGCGCACGCAGCCCCAACAAACACCAGCCAGGCCACATCCATCAAGTGAAAAGCGCCCGACGCGCCCACGCGCCTGACCAGGGTATCCAGCCCCGCGAGCCGATCTGCCGTCAGGTCGTACACATCATACGCCAGCGCCAGCACAAACACCAGTGCAGCGCGTTCTACCAACATGGGTACCGCAGGCAGCCACCGATCTGCCGACAGCGGCAAATACACCGTAGTCCACGCCCAGGCAAGTGCAATGCAGTACGGCTTGAGCCACGCCGAGGCGCGCCATCCGATGGCCTCTGGATGGTGCAAGCCAAAGTACAGCAGCCAACACAATCCAGGTACGACACACGCTATGTTGACCTCCAACGGCAAAAGCCACCAGGCCGCAGCGGCCACGGTGCCCATGCACCAGGCGCATGCGCGCAGCCCTGTGTGTACAGCATTCCAATGGTAGGCAAAAAAGGTTCCGGCGTACAGCATGACCCAAAAGACAGGCTTGGGGCCAACCATTTGATACGAAAAAAGCGTCTGAAAGGCCAGCGCACAAGCGCACGCCCCTATAAAGGCCACCTGAACCCAATTTGCAAGCTGCATGTGTCCCAGAATTCGCTTCAACACCTTACCTTTCAACGATTTTAAGAAAATTCTAACGTTTTGTTTCAGCAACTTTTTTCGAAAGAAACGTTAAAATAGTTGTCTTTTTTCCATTGCAAAAATCAACCCCTTTTGATATGCGATTTTCCTTGTTGTCCACCTCGCTGATGCTTGCGCTGCCGGGTATGCTCTCCGCCCAATATTTCGGCAGAAACAAGCCCCACTACGAAAAGCAGGATTTCGTGGTCACCGAAACCGAGCACTTTGCCATACACCAGTACCTGGAAAACCCGGTGGTGCTCGACGATGTGGCCGCCTACTCCGAAATGTGGTACGCCATGCACACCAAGGTGCTGCGCGACACCATCAGGGGCAAAAACCCCATGATCGTGTACAACGACCACGCTGGCTTTCAGCAAACGACAGCCATCTCGGGCAGCATCAGCGTGGGCACCGGCGGCGTCACAGAAGGCCTTCGAAACCGCGTGGTGTTTCCCATCGCCTATACCAACCAGCAAACCAGCCACGTGCTCGGACACGAAATGGTGCACGCTTTTCAGTACAACATGATCCTGAACGGCGACTCCACCAGCATGCAAAACCTCGGCAACATACCCCTGTGGATGATCGAAGGCCTGGCCGAATACATGTCTATCGGAAACGTAGACCCCCACACGGCGCTCTGGATGCGCGACGCGGTCATCAACGACGATGTGCCCGGCTTCCGGCAGCTCAACGACATGAGCAAATACTTCCCCTACCGCTGGGGTCAAGCGTTTTGGGCGTTTATTGCCGGGGTGTACGGCGACGAGGTCATCAAACCTCTGTTTGTCAATACCGCAAAATACGGCCTCGACAACGCCATTGTGCTCACGCTGCGTACCCGCCCCGACTCGCTCTCCAGCGCCTGGCAACGCAACCTGCGCTCCTACTATGGCCAATACGTCAAAAAAGGCGATAAAGAACGCGCGCCAGGCAAAAAACTGCTCACTGAGGAGAACGCAGGCATGCTCAACGTGTGCCCGGTGCTCAGCCCCAACGGCAAATACGTTATTTTCCTGACCGAAAAAAACCTGTTCACTACAGACCTGTATCTGGCCGACGCCCGCAACGGCAAGCTCATCAAAAAAGTGTCGAGCGCCCTGCGCGACGGCCACATCGACCAGTTCAACTACATCGAAAGCGCGGGCACCTGGAGCCCCGACAGCAAACGATTTGCCTTCGACGCATATGAAAAAGGCCGCAGCGTGCTCATCATCAAGGAAGCCGAATCGGGCAAAACACTCGATAAATTTCCCATCGAAGGCGTCACCTCGTTCAGCAACCCCGCCTGGAGCCCCGATGGCAAAACCATCGTGGTCAGCGGACAAATAAACGGTCAGGTCGACTTGTTTGCAGTAGACGTCAAAAACCGGAAGGTGCGCCGGCTCACCGAAAGCCGCGCCAGCGAAATCTTGCCCGCTTTTAGCCCCGACGGTGCCAAATTAGCGTATAGCACCGACCTCCTGAGCCTACAGCGCGGCCGCACCAACGGGGTGTGGACGCTCAACTTGGCCGAAATGGACATGGCTACCGGCGCCGTCGAACAACTGGAGCTTTTCCCGGGCGCCGACAACCTGAATCCGCAATACGACAACCAAGGCAACCTCCTGTTTCTGAGCAACCGCGACGGCTTCCGTAACCTGTACTATTACAACCTTGCCAACAAGGAACTTTTCCAGCTGACCAACCTGAAAACGGGCATCACCGGCATCACGCCTTATTCTCCTGCCATCAGTGTGGCTGAAGACCGCGACCGGATACTCTACACGTACTACAACGCAGGAAAATACGTCATTTACTCGGCCCGTCAGGAAAACTTTACGCCCGAAAAAGTGGATCCGAACGCCGTCGATTTTTCTGCGGGCACCTTGCCGCCGCTGGATCGGCCCGAAAAAGACATTGTGACCCAAAACCTGCGCAACCAGGATCAAATATTGGCAGAGGCACGCGCCCGCATGAGTACGTACACGCGGGACTACAAGGCTGAATTTGGCCTGTCGTACATCGGCGGCAGCGCCGGGGTGGGCGTCGCCACAGGCAACAGCAGTTTTGGTGCCGCAGCCGGTTTGGCCGGAGGGGTGGACATGTTGTTCGACGATTTGCTCGGGCAAAACCAGATCTATCTCGGCCTGGCCATCAACGGCGAGATTGCCGATATGGGCGGTCAGGTGTCGTACATCAACCAGAAAAACCGGATCAACTGGGGCATCAACCTGTCCCACATTCCGTTTCGGTCTGGTCAATCGTTTACCGACAATACCCCCGGCTGGGAATCCAACAGCGACAGCAGCCTCGTGTTTTTTGGGTTCACCGACAACCTGGTGTTGCAGCGCCAATTCCAGGAGCGCATCAGTCCTTTTGTGTTTTTCCCGCTGTCGGTCACCAAACGTTTTGAACTGGGCTCCGCTTTTGAGTTTTACCACCAGCAGACCGATTTGTACAGCTATTACTACGATCAAACCGGGTTTTTCTTAGGACAGGAGCGCGAACGCATCAAAAACAGCGACCTGAATTTTACGCTCTGGAACCTGAATGCCGCGTTTGTAGGCGACAATTCGTACTTCGGCGTCGTGGCACCGCTCCAAGGCTGGCGTTATCGGGTGGGCCTGGATCAGTATTTTGGCGAATACCACTTTTCAGGTCTGCTGCTCGACGGAAGACGGTATTTCTACTTCAAGCCGGTTTCATTGGCCTTTCGCGGGCTGACGAGGATTCGTTTTGGCGGCAATCAGGACGACCTGAGCGTGGTGTACCCCCTGTTTGCCGGTCAGCCGTTTTTTGTGCGCGGGTACACCTCCCAGTTGTTGTCGGAAAATCCCGGGCTGGTGGATCAAATGATCGGCAGTAAAATTGCCGTGGCCAATGCCGAACTGCGCATCCCGCTGTTTGGCCCGCGCCGCCTGGCCCTGATTCCGTCGAATTTCCTGCTGGCCGACTTCAACGTGTTTTTTGACGCCGGCCTCGGCTGGTTCAACAACGATGACCTCAGCGCTGAAGACCCCACGCCCGACGACGGCTCTGACCACATTCACCACAAACCCCTGTTGTCGACCGGTGTTTCTTTTCGGATCAACCTGTTTGGCGCCATCGTGCTGGAGCCCTACTGGGCCATCCCGCTGAGCATAGACAAAGACCAGCGGAAGGTAGCGTTTGGGCTCAACATTGTGCCCGGATGGTAAAAAACCGCAAGAAACGGGTTGTGAGCGCCTTGTCGCCGCTGCAACTTTGTGCCATCAAACCAACCCGTTCATGTCTACAGACGCCATCAATTACCAGCGCATCCAGCAAGCCATTGAGTACCTGGCCGAACACGTGCAACAGCAGCCCGACCTCGACGCCGTGGCGGCGCAGGTACACCTCAGTCCGTTTCACTTTCAGCGCCTGTTCACGGAATGGGCGGGCGTGAGTCCCAAGAAATTTTTGCAGTACCTGACGCTGGATTTCCTCAAACAAAAAATCAATGCGAGCGCCAATGTGGCGGCGTTGGCCGAGGAGGCGGGCCTGTCGAGTCCGTCAAGGGTGCATGACCTGTTTGTGGGCATCGAGGGCGTTACCCCGGCTGCGTTCAGACAGGCTGGCAAGGGCTTGCTGATCCGTTACGGCTACCACAACACGCCGTTTGGCATGTGTTTCGTAGGCGCTACGGAGCGGGGCATTTGTGGATTGTCGTTTGTGGAAGAAGACCGCGTGCGCGATGAATTTGCGTCATTTTCCCAAAAATGGGCCTTTGCCGAACTGATCCACGACCCGCAGTTTACCCAGCCGTACGTACACCGCATTTTTGCCCCGGAAAAACAAGCATTCAACCAACTGAGCGTGCTGGTGCAAGGCACGCCTTTCCAACTCCAGGTATGGGAGGCACTGCTGCGCATCCCGCTCGGCGCGGTGAGCACCTACGAACAAATAGGCCGGGCCATCGGCAAACCCACAGCAGCCCGCGCGGTGGGCACAGCCGTGGGCGATAACCCTGTGGGTTACCTCATTCCCTGCCACCGCGTCATCCGAAAAGCCGGACAATTGGGCGAGTACCGCTGGGGCAGCGGGCGCAAAAAAGCGATGATTGGATGGGAAATGGCGCGGGCGTGGGGAAGTTGAAAATGCCAAAAACACCCTGATAAAAATGGAGGAAGCCAACGCGCTTCGCCTAAAAGCTGAAATCGCCAAGTACATCACCGTCGCCAAGCGCATGGAGAAAATCGGCGATTGGGACATCGCGGTGCGCATCTTGCAAGAGGCCAATGCGCTGGATTCACTGAACCGGAGTCCGGAGGAGGATACGTTGTTGCACACCATTAACATCAAAAAAATGGAAAAATAACCATAACT
>JBMOHO010000129.1:0-10194 GCA_049317805.1 Saprospiraceae bacterium | reverse complement strand
TCGTCAAAAAAGAAAACTGGTGGGGCGATGCAGCCTCCAAAACCAATCCTTACCTGCGGGCGTATCCCGACACCTTGATTTACACCGTGGTCAAAGACGATAATGCGCTGAAAAACATGCTCGAAAACGGAGAGCTGGACGTTGCGCTCAGCATCAATCCGCAGAACTTTATCGACATGCAAAAAGACCCTGTTTTTACAAGGCAATATGATTTCAGCACCCGCTGGAGCGCCATGTACACCCGTTGGATGTTTAATTTGCGCGATCCGGTTTTGGCCGATAAAAAAGTGCGGCAAGCGTTGGCGCATGTGGTCGACTACAACTATCTCACCGGCACCGTCATGGGTGGTTTGGCCGCCCGTACTGTGGGGCCGGTTAATCCGGAAAAAACGTATTACAACAAAAACATTGCACCCGACCAATACAACGTGGAAGAAGCCCAAAGCCTGCTCCAGGCGGCCGGTTGGAGCGACACCGACGGCGACGGCATAGCCGATAAAAACCTGAACGGTGTAAAAACGCCGCTTCGACTTCAGTTGATGACCACCGGCAGCACCACCACTTCGGAACAAACGGCGGCCAGTTTGATCAAATCGGCGCGGCTGGCTGGCGTTGAACTGGTGTTGGCGGTTACGGAATTCAACAAAATGACGGCCGAAACCCGCGAAGGCAAATTTGAAACGGCCGTGATGGCCACCGCGCAGCACCCCGGACTGGTAGAGCTATACCAGAATTACCACTCCAAAAGCTTGTCGCCCGCAGGCGATAACCGCGCGGGCATCGCCAATCCGGCGTTGGATCAATTGATTGACCAGATCCGTTCGACCACCGACGAAGCCACGCGCAACGCTTTGTACGGGAAAGCGCAGGAAATCATCCACGATGAAGTGCCAGAGGTATATCTTTACGCGCCTCAACAGCGGTACGTTGTGTCCAAACGGTTTGAGTACGTGTTGTCGAGCAACCGCCCGGGTTATTATGAGGCGTTTTTTAAACTTAAAAAATGAATCCTGTGGCTAAAGCCACAGGCAATGTGGCTGAAGCCACAGGCTATAGCCACAGGCTATTTTATTTGTTCATCACCCAACATCACCCACAATGGCATTTGAAGTAGAAGGCAAACTCTACCGCACATTTCCGACAGAACAAAAGTCGGCCAGTTTTCAGGCACGCGAGTTTGTATTGGAAGTACCCGATGGCAATTACCCGCAACTGATCAAATTCCAGATGGTGCAGGATCGCTGTCCGCTGTTAGATGATTTTACAGAAGGCGAGTTTATCAAGGTGTCTTTTGATTTGCGCGGCCGCGAATGGAACGGCAAGTACCTCACCAACCTGAATGCCTGGCGCATAGAGCGTTCGGCTGCCGGCGCTGCCCAAACCCAAACGAAGCCGCCAGCGGGCGACGAGTATTTCCCCAGCGACCCGCATCCAAAAGACAGCGGCGCGGCCCCGTCTGCACCCGCCAACGTAGACGACCTGCCTTTCTGACGCGCCGCATGCGTTTACTCCTGCTGCTTTTTGCCTTGTGCCCGCTCTTTGCAGGCGGGCAGGAACTCTCCAGTGTGCGCACCCGCTGGGGCAATGCCTTTGTGGAATGGGACATCTTTGCGTATGCCCCAACCGACGGCCCACTCGAAGAAGGCGAAGACCCTCCGGAAGAACCTTTTGGTGAAATGAAATTGCGTTGGCTCAATTTGCGCGACGACTTTAGCGAGTGGGAGTTCCAGCTCGGCGAGTTGCGCGGCACCATCCGCATGCCGTGGAAAGACGATCCGACGCAATGGGAACTGCGCACGTTTGACAATGAGGTGGTCACCATGCGTGCTGCCTGGAGCGGCGACCCCACCGAATGGCGCGTGACCAACAACGCCATTGCCCTCAAATTGGGCAGCCGCTGGAAAAACCAATTGGATGAGTGGGTGGTAGACGACCCAAGCTATGGCCGTTTTTACCTGTACACTTTTACGGAACAAGATCCCAGAGACTGGGCCATACAAGATGAATTATCGGATGAAATAACACCAGCCATGAAAGTGGGGTTGATTTTTTTGACGGTGTTTCATAGCTCGCCGAAGCAGTAGGGGTGCCTTCGGAGGGAGGTGTGCCGCCTTCGGCGGGTTTTGACCACAGAGGAGGGGCGGTTAAGGGAGGTTGGCGTGGGAATAGGTTTATGAACGGCGCTCGGTGACGAACACCAGCAGGTCGCCTAAAGCCTTTCGGGCTTCCGATTCGGGCATTTGGTGGAGGATATCCAGCGCTTCCTGGCGGTAACGGTACATGGCCTCGCGAGCGTAATCGAGTCCGCCGTTTTGGCGCACCAGCTGGATGACCTCGGCCACCCGGTCGCGTTCATTGCTGTGGTTGCGCACAATGTTGAGGATTTGTCGGCGCGTGGCGCGGTCGGCGTGGGCTATGGTGTAGATGAGCGGCAGGGTCATCTTTTTTTCCTTGATGTCTATGCCAAGCGGTTTACCAATGTAGTCGTCGCCAAAATCAAACAAATCATCTTTGATTTGGAAAGCCATGCCCGTTTTTTCGCCAAAAAGGCGCATCTGCTCTATGGTATGCGGATCCGCATTGGCGCCTGCTGCTCCCGCGCTGCAAGCGGCGGCTATGAGGGAGGCCGTTTTTTGGCGTATGATGTCGTAATACACCGACTCCTGGATGTCGAGCCGGCGGGCTTTTTCCATTTGCAGCAGTTCCCCTTCCGCCATTTCTTTCACGGCGCGGCTCACGATTTCCAGCAGCCGGGTTTGTCCTTCGCGGATGCTGAGCAAGAGGCCCTGTGAAAGCAGGTAGTCGCCCACCAGTACGGCAATTTTATTTTTCCAAAGGGCATTGATGGAGAAAAAGCCGCGGCGCTCGTTGGCGTCGTCTACCACATCATCGTGCACCAAAGTAGCCGTGTGCAACAGTTCGACCAACGATGCTGCGGTGTAGGCCGCTTCGTTGATGGGGCCAAAAAGGCGCGCGCTGAGCAGCACCAGCATGGGGCGCACTTGTTTGCCTTTTCGCTTGACAATGTACCAGGTGATTTTATCGAGCAGCGGCACTTGGCTGCGCATGCTGTCGCGGAACCTTTTTTCAAAGACGTCTAACTCCGCAGATATGGGCTGTTTGATGGCCTCTAAAGACATGCTTTCCGCATTAGGGTTTGAGGAATAATAACTTTCAAATAAAATTGAAAGATTTGAATATTAAACAGCCGCGAAGGTAGGAAGGTTGTGGTAAAATGCTCATGGCATGCGGTGGCTCAAAATCCGGTAAAAAGCCGCGGCTTGCGGGCTCTACACAAGTAAACGAGCGGGCCTTCACAGAAAATGGACGTTAAAAACTACTTTTGCGCAACATTAATACTACGCCATGTTGGTTTTTAAAAAAAACGAGGATGTTCAGGAATGGGTGGACGCCGAAAAAAATTTTGGACAGCCCATTGGTTTTGCGCCCACCATGGGCGCTTTGCATGAAGGCCACCTGGACCTTGTGCGGTTGTCGGCCCAACAAGGAAACCGAACGGTGGTCAGTATTTTTGTGAACCCCACGCAGTTCAACGACCCCAATGACCTCAAAAAATACCCGCGCACACCGGGGAAAGACCTGGAGCTGCTGCTCCAGACTTCTTGTGACGTGGTGTACATGCCCGATGTGGAAGCCGTGTACCCGCCTGGTGAAGATGTGTCGCTGCACCTCGATTTTGGCTCTTTGGACAAAACGATGGAAGGCGCCTTTCGGCCCGGGCATTTTGCGGGCATGGCCACCGTGGTGCACCGCCTGCTCCGCATTGTGCAGCCAGACTTCCTGTACATGGGCCAAAAAGACTACCAACAACTGAGTATTGTGCGCGACATGATCCGGCAGCTCCAACTCCCGGTCGACCTGGTGATGGTACCCACCCACCGGGAAGCCGACGGACTCGCCATGTCGAGCCGCAATGTGCGCCTGACGCCAGACATGCGCACGGTGGCACCGGTATTGTATCAAACCTTGCAGGAAATACGCAAACGATTGCCCGCTTCAACAGCCCCTGCCCTTCAACTGTGGGCAATGGATCAGTTGCGGTCAGCGGGACTGGAGCCGGAATACGTGGACATTGTAGATGGCATAACGCTGCTGCCCATTGAAAACTACAGCGATGCAGACCTTGTAGTAGTGTGCGCGGCTGCAAAGGCCGGTGCGGTGCGGTTGATTGACAATGTGGTGGTAAATTCGTCGAAAGACCCGATTTAGCGCTTGGTTTTAACCGTTTCAGAAATGTATGCGCCAATTTTTTGACCATTTCGGGTACCGGCCTCGTTTCCAAGGCGGTAGTGTATGCCACCGTACAGGCGGCTGTCCCCCACTTCCAATGCAGCTTCCATAAACGATTTGAACGTGCGCGCAGGCAGGTTAAACATCATCTCCGTGCTGTCGGTAAACGTGAACGGCTCGCCATAAAGTACCGTGAGGGTAGTGGCGGCGGCGGCCGATATGGTGGCGTGTCCGCTGGTGTGCTCCGGGAAGGGCGGCGTTTCGATCATGGGCCGCCAGTCGCGGTCGATGTTGCGGTTGATGTACGTTTCGGGCCGGATGACGTTGGCGCGGTATTTTTCGTTCCAGCACGAAATGAAGCCGTCGGCCAGGCTGAGGGCCACGCGCACGTACGTGTTGGCCGTTTGCATCATGTCGGTTTTTTGAGCGCGGCACACACCGGCCGTGATGTTCATCCAGTGGCCGCCCGGCGTGATCTTTTTGCGTTTGATCATGAAGTGGCCCGCCACGTCGGTTGCCGAGGGATTGTCGTCCCAATACCAGCCGATGGATTTTTGTTCTTCGGTGGCGTTTTTGCCGATTTCGTACACTTCGAGGGCGGCTTTGTAGAAAGGACTGTTTTTGTCTTCGCTGAAAGGCAGCGGCGGGTCGGCCGGAAACTGATTCGCCGATTTGATGACCCAGGGCCTGATGGTGTTCCAATAAGGCTCAAGGGCGTCGTCGAAATTTGGAGGCGTTTTTTGCCATGCGGCCGGGTTTTTCACGTCGACGCTCACTTTTGGCGCGCTCCTTGTCTGGGCGTAGTTGTCTGTTTTGGACCAGGCGAGGATGTGTTTGGCCACTTGGTCGCCGTAGGCCACCGAGCGATCAAACACGTCTTTGGGCACTCCGCTGCGTTCAAAGTCGGCCTGCATGTCGGCCTGCAGGGAATCCATGTCGCTTTCAGAAAAAATAAGGGCGCGGCCCACGTGCATGAGTGCGCGGGCGCTGGCCACGGGGAAGCAGTAGGTTTTGCCGGCCTCGGGCGTGGGCGCGGGGGTGAGGCCGTTGAGTTGGCCAGCGAGCGATTGGTAATCCGGGTAGCCCGGAACCAGCGCTTCGTATGCCGCCACGGTGGAGTAGGCATAGATGCGGGAAGCGACCGGCGGAGAAAACACATCGTGCCGAATGATTTCCGTTATGCGGCGGATGCCGGCGTGCAGAATATTGGCATCGGCGGCTTTTGTCTGGTAGGCAGGATCGACTGGTTGATTGTTTTGGCAACACAAAAAGGAAACCAGCCCAATGAACACGAGGGCGGAGGCGGCAAAGCGATTCATAAGCGGATGCGTTTGGTACTGGGTTAAGGTGGTATGCAAAGGTAGCGAACTGGCTTAAAAATTGCGCCACATCATGCTTTCCACCGGTTTATTGGTGCGCTGGTTGTACTTCGCATTTTGTTTTTTGTGGTAGTAGTTTTCGATGTCGCCGTCGACGGTAAAATAGATCAACTGGCCGATCGGCATGCCGAAGTACACGCGCACCGGTTGCACGCAAGAGATTTCGAGGGTCCAGTTGTTCGAGAAGCCCACATCGCCCTTACCGGCAGTGGCGTGTATGTCGATGCCCAAACGGCCTATGCTGCTTTTGCCTTCCAGAAACGGCACGGTGCGCAGGGTTTCGGTGTATTCTTCTGTGACGCCGAGGTACAAAGTGCCGGGTTGCAGCACAAACCCTTCTTCGGGTATTTCGAGCAAGTCGATGGTGTTGTGCTTTTTGGCGTCGAGCACCCGGTCGCGGTAAAGGCCCAAAAATTTGCCGAGGTGTACGTCGTAAGAGTTGGTGCCTAAGGATTCGCGGCGGAAGGGTTCGATGAGTATTTCACCTTTTGCTATGGCTTCCAGGATTTTTATATCGGAAAGAATCATGTGGAGATGCAGTTGATCAAAAATGGCCGCGAAAATACTATAAAGGCGTCATTATTGGCGCAGTGCTTTTTTCAACACCAGTTCTGCGGCTTTACGGCCGGTTTCGGCCGCACCGTTCATAAATCCCCAAAAATGGTCGCTGCAATGTTCGCCGGCGAAATAGATGTTGCCGACGGGGGCAAACGCCTGGCCAGCGAAACGGGTAATCTGGCCGATGCTGAAGCAGGAGTAACTGGCGTACACGTGTGGGTTGCCAGGCCAGTAAGCCAATTGGTTTTGGCCGCTGTACGCACGTTCAAATCCTGGAAACGCCTGGTTGAGCACCGGCATGCAGCGCGACAATTGCCGGGCTTCGGTACCAACAGCCGCTTTTTGGGCTTCCTCGCCGCCCAGAAAAACGGTGTAGGTTCCGGTTCCGCTGTTGCCGTTTTGCATCTGGCTGCTGTCCCAACCATTGTGTACCACCTCATTGAACATAAAGCCTAAAGAGCCCTCTTCCCGCCAAATGCGCTGATTGGTTTCGAGTATGAATTTGGTGTTGGCACCATAGCTGAGTTCCTGAATGGCCTGGCACTTTTCGTCGCACACGCTCACGGCAAAGTCAATGTTGCGCAAAATGGTAAACGGAAGGGTGAGGATGACTGCGTCTACCGTTTCGTCCAGCGAACGGCCGCCGCCCTGGTTGAAGGTGAGCCTCACGGAACCGTCGGCGTTTTCCCGAACGCCCTCCAGGCGGTGTTCGAAGCGGATGTCCGCTCCCACTTTTTGCGCCAACGCAGTAATGATTTGCTCGTTGCCGCCCATGATTTTATACCGTTCGTCGCTTTCGCCGAAAGGGTTAAACACATTGGTTTTGGCACCAAACGCGTTCAGGAAAATAAGGGCGCTTTGTTCGCTGGTTTCCAGGCCGTTTTCGCCGGTAAAGGCTGAATTGAGGAGGCTTTGAACCCATAAGCTGACGGGCATGCGGTCAATGTAATCGGCTACAGAAATTTGATCAAATTTGGCCGATTCTTCGGGATTATGGAGGCGGTTCTTGTCTGCAATGATTTGGGGGTAAACGCTGTTGAGCTCCTGCACCAGATCGAGGAGGCTGTATTTTTGTCCGCGCACATAGAGCCATTCGCGGCCGTTGAGCTTGTCGTCAAACGTATCCATCACCTTGTTTTTCAGCCCCAGATCGCGGATGAGGTGAAACAGGTCTTTGTGGTTGGAGTCGATAAACTCGGCACCGAGTTCGGTGTACAATTGTCCGTTGCCAAACCGGTGGGTCGATTTGATGCGGCCGCCCATGCGCTTGTCAGACTCATAAATCACCGGATCAATCCCTTTTTTGCGCAGGTAATGCGCTGCAGTGAGGCCCGACAAACCGGCGCCCACAATGACCACTTTGGGTTTGAAAGCGCCCTGATAAAAAGGGAGCAGGACTTGAGGGCCGCCAATTCCGGCAACCAAACCCGTTTGAAGGCTTGTTTTTAAAAAACGCCGGCGCGATGCTTGATGGGCCAGTATTTCTTCCATATGGCCATCCGGTTGTTGTTGGTGTGCACGCGCCAGCGTCCATGCTTGACAAAGTTTCGAAAAAAGCGGAGTCTTCACAGAGCTAGTTTACGACAAAGATACTTTTCAAGCAGACAATAAAAAAGATAAGTACCGGTCGCTTACGCTTTTTTTCGCCAGGCACCAATGAGTCCGCCATACAAGCTGTACAACAGGAATGCAAAACCGCCGTCGATGAGCGACAAGGACAATGGTCTTTGCGCGTAGAGGTTCATGACGATGTTGCCCAGGAGGGCAAAAAGGCCAATGGCTGCGCCGCTGACCAGTCCGTCCTGAAACGTGGTTACGCCCATGCGGTTGAAAATGCGGCTGATGAGGTAACCGGACACAAAGGCGGACAAAAAACTGACGCTGTAGGCCAGGGCCGGGTTTGCGGTAGCGTTGATGCTATCCATGCTGAGTCCGTTGCCGTCCATCCAGGGTTGTGCAAATGCGCCGTACCAGGCCATGCCAAGGAGCATGTTGATGAATCCGCAGGCGATGACCGCCAGCCAGTTGATGTTGTTGAACATAATAAGGGTGTTTATAGGTGAATTCAATGGGGCAAAGGTGTAAAAATCTTAAGTTTTAGAAAAATGATTAGATAAAATTTACAGAATAATAATCGATTAGTATGCCCTTTAAACCTGTTCTTGTTGGTCAAATAGGCAAATTGTTAAAGTTTAATATGGAAAGGCATTTGATGAAATTTTCATCGAGTGCCGCGCCAATGTGCACGGGTACCCCTGAAAAAGGGTGGTTAAAATGCAAGTGACGGGCGTGCAAAAACAGGCGCTCCAACCCAAAGTGGTCGCGGAAATAGGAATTGTGTTTCACGTCGCCGTGCTGTTTGTCGCCTAAAATCGGATGCCTGATGTGCGCCAGGTGTTTGCGGATTTGCTGGCGGCGGCCGGTTTGGGGCTCCACGTGGAGCAGGCTGTACCGCGCGCTGAGGTATCGTTTTCCGATAGGGTGCGGGAAGTCGGTTTGGCCCAGGTTGCGGTATGTGGTCACGGCGGTTTGCAGACCGGTGTTGGTTTCCAGGTCTTCCAGCGGGGAGTCTATCACGCCTTGCTCCGGCATATATCCCCGGACGATGGCGAGGTAGCTTTTTTGGACGGCGTGGTGCGTAAACTGGTCGACCAGGGCAGCGGCTGCTTCGGGTGTGGTGCCGAAGATTATCACGCCGGAGGTGGCGCGGTCCAACCGGTGTACGGGGTAAATGCGTTGTCCGATGTGGTCGCGCAAGAGCTGCAACAGGAACACCCGGTCTTCGCTCAGGCGACTGCGGTGTACGAGCAGGTTGGGTGGTTTGTTGACGGCCACGTAATGGTCGTCGTGGTAAAGGATGTCCATGTGAAACCAAATTATATTCGTCCTGCGGCTATAGTCGTAAGACGAGTAGGGAAACGAATTATTATTTTCCGGAGAGTATGAAAGCGGCCTCCAGTATTCGGTTTGGTACGCGGGTGACCTGAAAGTAGGGTGTTCGCTCGGCCCCCATGCTGCGGAACACCTGCTCTACCCCGGCGTGCATGCTGCCTTCCAGATCGGCCTGTAGCCCGCGTTGGGCGCACCACTGAAGGGCTTCGTACAAGAGCCGGTAGTTCAGGTATGGCAGCCCGGGCTCAATAACCTGGCCGGAAAACAAAAACGACGCTTCGGTTTGGTTAAACGCCAATGCCTGCGCCGCAACAACGCGGGTTGGACCCGATTCCACCAGTCCAAGCAACACCACCTGCTCCCGTTGCTGCAAAGCCAGGTATAAACGATGCAGCGCCTGGCTTGATCCGTTGTGTCCGATGCCCTGGCGCTGAAGGGATTGGTGCATCAACGAAACAGCCGTGTCAAAATTTACGTTTTCAACAATATGAACATTTTGTTCAATTCGTTGAATTTTTTTTTGTACAGCTGATTTCCATTCATTTTCAACCGGTTGAACTTGATTAAAACGATGGGTGTATCTGGTGGTTTGGCGGTAACCGGCCCAGTAGAAAGGAAACCAGTTGGTACATGCCGGATGAAAGTGCTGCCTGAAATAAGCGGTACGGGGCAACTGCTCCAGCAGCATTTGCATGATTTTTTGTTCGTGGGTGTACTGGGTGGAGCGTTTGGCGTCGGGCTTGTCGATGGGCAACACCCAGGGTCCGCTGTATGCGGTGTACGGTGGCTGCACGATGGCTTTTAGTCCCCAACGGCGCACCTGGTAGTACGGCATGACGCCCACGGTCTGGCCCGCTTTGTTTTGGGCTATGCAGGCGTTCCAGTGGCCGTGGATGCATACGGCGTCTAACCACCAGGGCTGAAACGGCAGCGGCAGGTGGTGTTGGGCGCAGAAGGCTTCGTATGCGGGGCGGTTGTCGGTCATGGCGTAAAATTCGATAAATAAAACAAGCGCATTCAAACCATCCTGTATATTTGCCCGTAATCATTATCCAAAACCATGACCCTTGGCGAACTAATTGATTCCGTGGGCGACAACCCGCTGCCCGCGTTG
>JBMOHO010000128.1:0-10214 GCA_049317805.1 Saprospiraceae bacterium | reverse complement strand
AACCAACCCGTGGTCGCCCAACCAACCCGTGGTCACCCAACCCGTAGTCGCCCAACCAACCCGTGGTCGCCCCAACCCATAATCACCCAACCCGTGGTCACCCAACAATAAACAAATAAACAAATAAACAAATCCACAAATCAAATGACCAAACTCCTCTTCATCGACCGCGACGGCACCCTCATCCGCGAACCCCAACCCGATCAAAAAGTGGATGCTTTGGAAAAGCTCGAACTGCTGCCAGGCGTGGTGTACGCCTTGGCGCGGCTGGCACGCGAAACCGATTACGAACTGGTGATGGTGACCAACCAGGACGGCTTGGGTACGCCGGATTTTCCGGAAAATGCATTCCAGCCCGCGCAGGATAAATTGATTCAACTATTAGCCGGAGAAGGAATCGTTTTTCGCAGCATCCACATCGACCGAAGTTACCCGTCAGAAAACAAACCTACCCGTAAACCCGGAACAGCCATGCTGACCGAGTACATGTCTGAACCGTTTGACCTGGCCAACTCGTACGTGGTGGGTGATCGGCTTACCGACGTCCAGCTCGCCCACAACCTGGGTGCAAAGGCCATCTTGTTGCGGAATCCGGAAGCCCTGGCAGCAGTACAGGCTCAAGCGGAAAACATGCCCGAAGACGCTCGAAATCAATACAATCCATCGCAGATCAGCGGCATCGAATTGATCGTCGACGATTGGGAAGACATATACGTCCACCTCACCAGGCCACAACGGTTTGTAGACCATCGCCGCGAAACCCTGGAAACATCGGTGCACGTTCAACTCGAACTGGACGGCAGCGGCCTTACTGCTTTGGACTCCGGACTGAATTTTCTGGATCACATGATCGATCAGCTTGCCCGCCATGGCGGGCTCAACCTGGCTCTGCACACAGAAGGAGACTTGCAAGTAGACGAACACCACTCCATCGAGGACACCGGCATTGCCCTGGGAGAGGCCTTGTGGCTTGCCTTGCGCGACAAACAAGGGCTGGAACGTTTTGGACACGCCATTGTTCCTATGGACGAGGCGTTGGCCACCGTTGCCATAGATTTTTGTGGCCGTGCCAACCTGGTTTGGAAGGTGCGTTTTCGGCGTGAATTTGTGGGCGACGTGCCGACCGAAATGTTTTACCATTTTTTCAAATCGCTTACCGATGCTGCTGAATGCACCCTGCACGTTCATTGTGAGGGTGAAAACGACCACCACATCGCCGAAGCGGTGTTCAAAGGTGTCGCACGGGCCTTGCGCATGGCAGTTCGCCGCAACCAGGGCAGTACCGATTTGCCCACCACCAAAGGCACTTTATGAAAAAAAAAGCCGTCGCTGTCGTTCAGTATCCAGCCGGAAACATCCGATCCGTGCTGTTCGCACTGGAGCGTTTGGGTATAGATGCTGAGTGGACAGCTGATCCGCAGGCGCTTCATTCGGCCACACACGTCATTTTTCCCGGCGTAGGCGAAGCATCAACTGCTATGCAACACCTGCGCGAAACGGGCCTCGATGCCGTCATAGCGCAATTGCAGCAGCCTGTTTTGGGCATTTGCTTAGGCTTACAATTGTTTTGTCGGCACAGTGAAGAAGGAAACACCACGTGTTTGGGCATTTTTCCGGAAACGGTCAAGCGTTTTTTACCCGAAAGTGGCGTTAAAGTGCCGCACATGGGCTGGAATACTTGTGCACAAACAAGTGGCCCCCTTTTTAAAGGCCTTTCCGAAGACAATGCCGTATATTTCGTGCACAGCTATTTTGCCGGTGTTGGGCCTGATACCACAGCCACCACACATCACGGCGTACCGTTTAGTGCTGCATTGCAACGCGATAATTTTTTTGCCGTGCAGTTTCATCCGGAAAAGTCAGGCCCGGTCGGACAACGTATCTTGCAAAACTTTTTGACTCTATAACATTCAAGCGCCTTAGCCATGGACATCATTCCTTCTTTCGACCTCATGAACGGCAAACTCGTGCGCCTCCGCCAGGGCGATTTTGACCAGAAAACCGAATACAAAACAGATCCTTTGGAAATGGCCAAAAAGCTGGAAGCTTCCGGCATCCGGCGTTTGCACATGGTCGATTTGGACGGTGCCCGCGACGGCAAAATGAGCAACCTGCCGGTATTGGCCGAGGTGGCTGCGCGCACAAACCTCAAAATAGACTACGGGGGCGGGCTTCGCTCTATTCCTTCGCTCAAACAGGCCTGGGACGCCGGTGCCGATCTGTTTTCAGTAGGCAGTGTGGCTGTGCTGGCCCAGGATGAATTCCGCGCTTGGGTCGAAAAATTTGGGCCCGACCGCTTTCTGGTGGGCGCCGATGTACGCGAGCGCAAAATTGCGGTACACGGATGGACCCGGCAAACCGAACTGGATGTGTTCGATTTCATCAAAAGCATGATGCTGCTTGGCATCAAACAAGTGTCGGTTACCGATATTTCCCGAGATGGCGAACTCGGTGGCGCAGCCATTGAACTGTATCAGGATATCCTTGCGGCATTCCCCGATCTGCATCTGGTGGCCAGCGGCGGAGTGGGCAGCGTTGCCGATCTGGAAAACCTGGCTGGCATTGGTTGTGGCGGTGCCATAGTTGGCAAAGCCTATTTTGAAGGTAAGATCCCGTTGGAGTATTTCCGCGTGTATTCAAAAGTGTAACATGCTGTGTAAACGCATCATTCCATGCCTCGACGTTAAAGACGGACAAACGGTTAAAGGCTTGCAATTTAAGCAGTTGCAGCCTGCTGGTGACCCTGTTGCGTTGGCGGCGGCTTATGCCCGTCAGGGTGCTGATGAACTGGTGTTTCTGGATATTTCTGCCACTCAAGAGGGCCGTGGCACCTTCTCGACATTGGTAGAGGCCGTTGCTGCGGAGCTCAACATTCCGTTTACGGTCGGTGGCGGTATCGGATCGGAAGCAGCTGTTGAGCGGTTGCTGCACGCTGGCGCCGATAAGGTGAGCATCAACTCTGCCGCCTTGCGCGATCCAGGTTTAATAAACCGGCTGGCAGCCGCATTCGGCAGCCAGTGCATTGTGCTGGCCGTAGACGTGCGCGAAGAGCCGGGCGGGTTTTGGCAAGTGTTCAGCACTGGCGGGCAGGAGCCTACCGGCAAAGCAGGGTTGGCATGGATTCAGGAGGGCGTGGATCGGGGCGCTGGCGAAATCCTGCTCACCTCCATGACCCACGATGGCACCCGACAAGGTTTTGCAGTGGAATTCACGCGACTGGTTTCTCAAAGCGTATCGGTACCGGTCATTGCTTCCGGTGGCGCAGGGAATGCGGCGCACTTTGTTGATGTATTTACCCGAGGCGCCGCCGATGCAGCGCTGGCCGCAGGAATATTTCATTTTGGAGTACTGCAAATCCCTGATTTAAAACAGTTTTTGCGTCAACAAGGCGTCGCAGTACGGGATATTTGAGGACGCGCGCGCCGCATAAGTCGTTTCAGGTATATTTTCATGCGCTTTAACCCAATTCAACATGCCATTAGACACCAACAATTCAGACCAACCCATAGCCGTCTTGCAACCCGATTTTCAAAAAATGCCTGACGGGTTAATCCCCGCAGTGGTGCAGGATGCCCGCACGTACAAAGTATTGATGTTGGGTTACATGAACAAGGCTGCGCTGGAAAAGACCCAATTGAGCGGGCTGGTCACTTTTTTCAGCCGTGCCAAAGGGAGATTGTGGACGAAAGGCGAAAGCTCGGGCCATGTATTGCATCTGGTATCTATCCGAGAGGACTGTGACGCCGATGCCCTGCTGGTGATGGCCAATCCGGCTGGACCCGTATGCCACACCGGCACCGATACCTGCTGGCAAGAAAAAAATGACGTTCCCGATTCCATACTCAACCAAATAGAGCAACGGATACACGCGCGCAAAAACGCCGATCCGAAACAGTCATACACTGCTCAATTGTTTGATGCAGGCTTGGCCAAAATGGCCCAAAAAGTAGGGGAAGAAGCCGTAGAAACCCTTATTGAAGCGCTTGGGAACAACAAGGAACGGCTCCTGAACGAAAGCGCCGACCTCGTTTTTCACTTGCTGGTGTTGTTGGCCGCCAAAAACTGCACCCTGGCTGAGGTGGAGCAAGTGTTGGCACAACGCATGAAATAGTACAAACTGACTATTGATTTTTAAAGTAATTACCGTTGAATTTTGTGACGCCAAACGATCGGCAAGGATTCAACTTTATTTTTGTAAAAATTGAGTCATACACTTGTGAAGCAATCTTAAAGCAATTACCTTTGCACCAACAAAAATTTCTTTTGCCCACGCACAAAGCACTTGCATCTGACAAAATTTTACGTTTTTTTCATTTTTTCCAACTAAAATTTTGATTTACAAAATATTTCATATGTTTGTCAAGCATCGCAGGATCTTTCTTCAAGCTTGTATTTTGGTTGCCTTTGGGTTGACCACACAAGCACAAACGCGCTTTGATTTTGGGGTAACAGCCGGGGTAAACTACAGTTCTTTGCACTCCGATTTGTTTACTACTTCTTCTGGTCGTGTTGCCCCGGTGATCGGATTTTCATTTGCCGTGGGCCTGAGCAACCGCTTTGAATTGAGCCAGGAAATCGTTTTTACCCAGAAAGGCGCCAAGGCACGCGCGCTGTATTACCTTCCGGAAGAAGCCCCGGCTGAAAACACCTATAATTACCATTACAACACGTTTGAAACCGCGCTGTTGGCCGGCTTCAGGCCCTCTAAAGACTTTCCGTTCTGGTTGCAGGGCGGCGCATTTTTGGGTTCTCACTTTGAAAACCTGGACAGAGACCCGCAGGATCTGCGCATCGGGGACTATGACAATGTAAACAATTCAACAGCTGCCGACGACCTAAATGACGCTTTTTCTGGTCTTGATTACGGCCCTGCCGCCGGATTTAGTGTGGGCGAGGGCCATTTTCGGGCCTCCGCGCGTTATTACCTTGGTGTGCATAATTTGTACAACAACTTAGACTTTGTGTCTTCAGGTCCGTACATCCGCACCAATGCCCTCCGTATGTCACTGACATACTTCCTCTGAACACCCGTAGTTTGAGTATAGAGAGAGAGCCGGTTCCCAACGGGGGGCCGGCTTTTGTATTTTTGCGCTGTTCTTAACCTTGACCACTTATGCGCCACTTGTTTTTGTCTATGTTTTTGCTGTGGTATCCGGCACAGCAACCGCCCGCCGTCATGCCGTCAGAGCCACCTCACAACGTCATCCTGCTCATTGGCGATGGCATGGGTTTGACCCAAATTACGGCAGGCATGTACGCACAACATGAAAAATTAAACCTGGAACGTTTTCCGGTTACGGGGCTCATCACCACACACCCCGCTAAAGAGAAAATTACTGACTCGGCTGCTGCGGGCACCGCCATGGCTTGCGGTTGTAAAACCAAAAATGGCATGTTGGGCCTTACAGAAAAAAAGAAGGTGTGCCGAAACCTGTTTGAACAAGCCAAAGACCACCAAATGGCCACAGGCATCGTGGTTACGTGCAGTGTGGTGCACGCTACACCCGCCGCATTTGTGTCTCACGTAGAAAAAAGGGATTACAAAGAAGACATTGCCGTATCCTATCTGTCATCCGACATCGACCTGCTCATCGGCGGTGGCAGGCGCTTTTTCAACAAACGAACAGATGACCGCCGCGATTTGCTGGCCGAACTGCAGGAAAAAGGATACCGCATCGAAAACATTGCCGAAACCCCGTTTGAAAACCTTTCTTTTGAAGCAGACAAACCGCTTATTTGGTTTACGCACGACGAAGAGCCGTTGAGCGTACTCGAAGGCCGCAACTATCTGGCCCAGGCTTCGGCACAAGCAACCGGCTTTCTGCAGCAACGCAACAAAAACGGTTTTTTCCTCATGGTGGAAGGCTCGCAAATTGATTGGGCCGGTCATAAAAACAATGCCGACTGGATGATTGCCGAAACGCTGGAATTTGACCGCGCCGTGGGCGAAATCCTGCGCTTTGCGCAAGCCGATGGGCACACCCTGGTGATCGTCACCGCCGACCACGAAACCGGGGGTGCTGCCATCACCCAAGGCTCTACCCGCGACAGCCTGCGCATCGATTTCATCAACGGCGAACACATCGCCACCATGGTGCCGGTGTTTGCCTATGGCCCTGGCTCTGAACTGTTCAACGGGGTGTACGACAACACCGATATCTATTTCAAAATTAAGAAAGCACTGGGCTGGGTTGAAGAGTGATGCGAGGACACCGCCTTCGGCGTTTTTTTTAACCACAGAGGAGGAGAGGTTAAGGGAGTATTTTCCCTCAAACCCTCCCTTAACCTCTCCTCCTCTGTGGTCAAAAAAACGCCGAAGGCGGCAAAACCTCCCTTAACCGCCCATCCTCTGTGGGCAAAAAAAACGCCGAAGGCGTCAAAAGCGCCCTCAACCCAACACCCTCCGCACGATGGCCGGCCCCACGTACACCATCCCGGAATACACCTGCACAAGGTTAGCCCCAGCCTCCATTTTTTCCTGCGCGTGTGCGGCCGTTTCGATGCCACCAACCCCAATGATGATGGGCCCCGAACCCAGTTTATTGCGCAAAATGCGGACGACCTCTGTGCTTCGGGCGCGAAGAGGTGCCCCACTGAGTCCACCCGCGCCCATGTCAGACACCGCTTGTGCCGGTGTTTGGAGCCCGGAACGACCAATTGTGGTATTAGAAGCAATGACCCCGGCTATGTTTGTTTCCAGGACGATGGATGCGATGTCGTCAAGTTGTTCGGGCGAAAGGTCGGGGGCAATTTTCAGGAGAATGGGCTTGGAAGTAGCCTGGAGTTTGTTTTGCGCTTGCAGGCGTTTCAAAAGTCGGGTCAAGGGTTCTTTTTCTTGCAGAGCGCGCAGGCCCGGGGTATTGGGCGAGCTCACATTGACGACAAAATAGTCAACCCAGGGATACAGTTTATCAAAACAAAGCAGGTAGTCTTGTTCGGCAAGCTCGTTGGGGGTATCCTTGTTTTTGCCGATGTTTCCACCAATAATAACTTGCAGATCCGGGTGGTTTGTCCGCAGGATTTTCAACCGGTCAACAAGGGCATCCAGGCCTTCGTTGTTAAAACCCATGCGGTTGATGAGTGCCTGATCTGCCGGCAGGCGAAAAAGCCGGGGCTGTGGGTTGCCGTTTTGCGGACGCGGTGTCACAGTGCCCACCTCTATAAACCCGAAACCCAGCAGGGATAACGGCAGGATGTGCTTGCCGTCTTTGTCGAAACCGGCTGCAAGGCCCACCGTGTTTGGGAAACGAAGGCCCATACAATCCACTGGTACGGCTTTATTGGTCGCATAAAGGCGTCTGACCAGGCTTCTGACAGGCGGTATTGCCCACGCCGAATCCAGTGCCCACAGGGCAAAATGGTGTGCTTTTTCCGGAGTAAGCAGAAACAGCAGGGGTTTGAGGAGCGTGTACATGCGTGAAAAGCGTTAATGCTCAATGGTTTAAAGAAGAAGAATTAAACAAACGGCGTGTCGAGGGATTTCCCAATCCTTCCGAACATTGGAAACCGCACCATTTTCACCTCGTCAGCCGCCCAGCATACCGCCAGTTTTTTCTGAAAATCCGAGTTCAATGGAGAATGCCCGTTGAGGCGAATAAAGTGCTGAAGGGCCGACCAGGAATCCAGGAATCCGAGGGCATCGGCTACAGTCCATTGGGTTTCAATAAACATGGTTGGAAACGGAATTTCTGCAAACGGAAAATCAAACGACGCGTATCCTTCGTCGACATAACGGCGTTCCGGATCCCAATAGACGCCCAATATGTTTTCGTACAAATGGTGTATTAAGGCGTCGGTATCCTCATCAATGGTGCAGATACCGTAGCCAAACAGGGCCAGTAACCCGCCGGGGTTTAAGCATCGGTTGGCTTCTGCGTAGAATGCCGGACGGTCAAACCAGTGTGCAGCCTGACCGACCGTAATCAGGTCGCAGCAGGCATCTGGCAGGCCGCTGTTTTCGGCCGGGGCCACTTGGTAGCGGATGCGTTGGAGAGCCGGGGCATTGTTGATTTGGGCGACGCTGATGTCTGTCGCCTCAACCTGCTCGAAGGTTTCGGCCAGCACACGGGCAACCTGGCCATTGCCAGTGGCGCAATCCCATGCACAGTTGAAGGCAGGGGTGTGCGCGTACAGAAAATCGTAGAGTTGGGCTGGATACGTGGGCCTGTGGCGGGCGTAGGTGGAGGCCTGGGCAGAAAAATTGTCTTTCATGCTACCTCCTTCCTCAATCCCTCCAGATCCCGCACCAACATGCGGCTGCGGTTGAACGTCAGCAATTTCATGGCGCGCAGGTCGTTGAGCGTGGTGGTCACTGTTTGGCGGCTGGTAGCGGTCAGGTTGGCAATTTCCTGGTGGGTAATGAACTTGCGGATGACCCATTCATACCCGACCCGTTCGCCCTTGGTGTCAATTAAGTGAACCAAAAACTCCACAATGCGGCTCCGGCTGTCGCGAAACACCAGTGATTCCAGACGGCGTTCCATTTCCAGTTGCCTGGCCCCGAACATGCGCATAAAAAACAGGTTGAGTTCGCTTCGGTTGCGCATAAGGCCGCGCAACTCTTCCAGGGTCACCACACACGTATCCGTGTCTTCAAGGGCAGTGGCAAAATCGCGTCGTTTGGACTCGCCGAGCAAAGCCAATTCTCCAAACACCTCTCCTTTGCCCAAAATAGCCTTGGTGACTTCCTTCCCTTCGTCGTTCATGGAAGACAATTTTATCCGTCCCTCGTTGATGAAAAAAATGCGATCAGACAAGTCGTTTGGGACAAACACTTGTTCTCCCTTTTTGAATCGTTTGTGCATGTGTTTTGCCATCAAATCCTCGTTAGACAATTTCATGGGGCAGAGGATATGCGTAACGTCTATGTTTTCAAGATGCCAAAGCATGGGCTATTTTTAGTTTTGAGTTTTGAGTTTCGAGTTTTGAGTGGTGAGTTTTGAGTGGTGAGTTTTGAGTGGTGAGTTTTGAGTGGTGAGTGGTGAGTGGTGAGTGGTGAGTTTTGAGTGGGGGAAAAAGGCGTACTTCAACTTCGATTAAATGCCCTATCAAAGTGCTGAACAACTCAACACTCTAAACTCTAAACTCTAAACTCAAAACTCAAAACTCTAAACTCTAAACTCAAAACTGATTCATTCGATCACTTTCAACCCCAGTCGGTCAATCAAATCCCGTACAACCGGATTGGCCTGTTGCATCAATTCGACCTTTTCTTGCGGGCTCAAAGGGCGGGCGGGTTTGGGTTGTTCCTGAGGGGTTTTTGTTTCATCGAGTTCGAGGCGTATCTGGAGTTTAGGGTCGTGCAATTGATGGCGCAGGGCGTCCAGCAATTTGCCCAATTCCTGTTGCAGCGCGTTCCGGTATATGCTCAAGCCCACTTTAACGGTGATGGTTTTGTCGGTCAAATGCAGTTCGGCCATTTGAAAGGCCTGACGCATAGAGGGCGACTCTAACGGCGCTGCGTATTCCAACCAGGCCGTGCGGGCATTTTCAAGGGTAAGGCGACTTTCCAGGCTGGCTTTGTGGGCTTCATCAACCGCCACGGCCGCTTCAAAAGCGTCGAGGCGCAGGGGAATCCGTTCCACTTTTTGGAGCCCTTGTTTCAGGTTTTGTTTGAGTGCGGCCACTTCCTGCTGGCCTAACAGTTGTGCGTTGGCGGGCGCAGAAGCGGGTTTTGGCGCAGAAATATGGCCATTTGAGGGGTTTACGCTTCCGTCAGGCGTTTTTTTTTCCGGTATTGGCGCTTGCATGGCGGCAACTGCACGGTTCACGTGGCACATTTTGA
Source organism: Saprospiraceae bacterium (assembly GCA_049317805.1). Lineage (GTDB taxonomy): Bacteria > Bacteroidota > Bacteroidia > Chitinophagales > Saprospiraceae > M3007. Next base: position 430 of record JBMOHO010000128.1, on the reverse strand, counting down.
TCAATGTGAGTTCCACGTGCAAGCGCTTGTTGCGGGCCATTTTGTAATTGATGTCGCAATCATTGGCCAAACGGAGACCGGTCAACAAAAACGATTCTGGTGCCAGCGCTGCCTGGCGGCGATAACGGTCGCGCAGGCCTTCACCCACTTCCAGCAGGGCGAGGGTGCGTTCGTCTTGGCACACCAGGAGGTTGCGCAGGTGTTCGGCCAAACCGTTCACAAACATATCGGGCTCGAAGCCCTTGCGCAGGATTTGGTCAAACAGGTTGAACACCACCGGAAGGTCTTCGGCCATCAGGGCCTCGGTCACTTGAAAATGGTAATCGTAATCGAGCACATTGAGTTGTTCGATCACGTCGGTATAGCGAATGCGTTTGCCGGTAGAACTGGTGATGCGGTCGAAGATCGACAGGGCGTCGCGCAGGGCACC
>JBMOHO010000127.1:0-10228 GCA_049317805.1 Saprospiraceae bacterium | reverse complement strand
TCGGAGTTTGGCGGCACACTGTTTGCCATCGCCAAAGACGTGAAGTCGCAACTGGAGTTCAACCCCGCACGTGTGGCGGGTTACCGGCTCATCGGGTATGAAAACCGTTTGTTGGCCCGAGAGGATTTTGATGATGACGCGAAAGATGCAGGCGAACTCGGCGCAGGACATCGGGTGACTGCCTTGTACGAGGTCGTGCCTGCTGGCCAACCCTTGCCATTGGCCAAAGGCGCGGGCCCACTCAGGTACCAAACGGTTCAGCCAAGCGCCGCAGCCAAAAGCAGCGAGTTGTGCACCCTCAAACTGCGCTATAAACAACCCAAGCCCAAAGCCACAAGCACGCTACTGGAAACCATAGTGCAAGATGCCCCACAAACCAGCATGAGTGAAAACATGCAATTGGCATCCGCTACGGCGTCTTTCGGCATGTTGTTGAGGGGTTCACAATACAAGGGCACCGCTACGTACGGCAGCGCGCTGGCCCTGGCCCGCCAGTCGGCCAAACACGACCCAAGCGGTTACCGCGCCGAGTTGTGCCAGCTGATTGAAAAAGCCCGGTTTTTGACGGATCCGTTGCAAGCCGGAAAGTAAGGCAAAAAAAAATCCCCTGCCGAAAACAGCAGGGGACACAGGGTTGTAGGTGTAAATAACAGTATAATTAAGCTTTCAGGCGGCTTTCCAAATCGGAGAGCCGCTCTTTTACATTGTCGGCCAGACCTTCCACTTTATTGCCCATGCCACGCAATTTGAACGCCAGCACCACGATCAGGATACCGCTTAACACTGCCATGGTTCCGATCATCCACATGATGCTGACGATGCCTGCGCCCGGATTGCTTAGCACCAGTATGCCGAACAGGATCGACAGCAGGCCGCTGATGCCCAACAGCCATTCCGAGTCGATTTGTTTGCGGAGTTGAATGGCCATCGCGATGCGCGAAACGCCGGAAATGATGCTCCAAAAACCGAGGAAAAATACGGCGGCCAACATGCCTGCACCCGGATTGCGCATCAGCAGGATGCCCAGAAGCAAGCTCACCACACCTTCCAGCAGGAGCAGCCATTTGTCGTCGCTTTCATTCCAGTGCATAAAAGTGCCTATGATCGACAAGGCACCGTCGATCAACAGGAAGATGGAAAGCCACAACATCAAGGAAGCGGCAGTGAGGCCGGGGTTCATGAAGGCCAGTACGCCGAATACGATGGCCACAATGCCTTTAAGCAAGAGAACCCACCAATTTTTAAAAAGGGTCTTTAACATGGTATTTTGTTTTGGTTTGTGATGGGGGCAAAGAAACAATATTTATGCGACAAACAGCCATGATTGATGCATGTGAGCGGTGGTATGTATTTTACATCGTACTGGAAGGGCATCTTTAAAAATTTTCTCCGTTCATTTGGCGTCATAACCCTATCTTTGCGTCTGCTTTGGAAAAAGCAATAGTTTTTTGTGTTTAAAACTCTGACAGTCAACTAATTGTACTTACTGAAATGGCTTTAATCGGTTCGATCCGGAAGAATGGATGGATTCTCATCGTGCTCATGACCCTTGCTTTGGGCGGTTTTATTTTGATGGAGATCATCTCAAACGCCCAACGCAACAGCGCAGGCGATATCAATATGCTCGGAAAAGTAAACGGGGCGGAGGTCAAACGCAGCGATTTTGAGGATTACGAAAAACTCATTTTCGCCAATTCCAAGAGCAATCCGTACCAAATCCACGCCCAATCGTGGAATTATCATGTCGAAAAGGCTTTGGTAGGCCAACTTGCAGAAGAAATGGGCCTGAATGTAGGCCCGGAAGAATTGACTGACCTGCAGTTTGGCAACAGCATCAGCCCGATCATTGCCGAACGCTTCAAAGGTGCCGACGGCCAGCCCAACCGTGCCACCTTGTCGAGCATCAAAGCAGCCATTGAAGGCGGCCAGTTTACCGACCCTACCAACCGGGCATACTGGGCTATTCAGGAGAAGGAAGTCCAAAAAGAACGCCTCCAGGCCAAAATCAACGCCCTGGTTTCCAAAGGCGTTTATACCCCCGCCTGGCAAGCCGAAATGTCGTTCCGGGAAAGCAACGAACGCGTGAGCTTTCTGTACGTACGCGTACCGTATGACAAAGTGCCCGACACAGAGGTGCAAGTAACCGACGCCGATTATTCCGCCTTCCTTACAGAAAACCCCAAGCTGTACGATCAAACGGAGGAATCCCGCATGATTCAGTTTGTAACGTTTGATGTGTCTCCAACTGCCGAGGACAGCACAGCAACTTATCAGGCCGTTGCTTCTCTGGTCGCCGGCCTGAAAGCCGCTACCGATGACTCCACGTTTATCCTGTCGAACAACGGCGAAATTGATCCGGGTTTTACCAGCAAAAGCAATCTTCCGGTGAGTGCTGCCGATTCTATGATGCGTTTGCCAATTGGCTCCGTTGTAGGTCCTTTCCTCGAAAACGGCACCTGGAACATTGTAAAAATCATCGACCGCAAATCTGTACCCGACTCCGTAAAAGCCCGGCACATCCTCATCCGAGAGGCTAATCCGGCTTCAGAAGCCCGCATTGACAGCCTCAAAGGCCTGTTGGAAAGCGGTAAAGCCCGTTTTGATTCGCTGGCCGTGGCCAACAGCCAAGACCCCGGCTCGGGTGCCAAAGGAGGCGACCTTGGCTGGTTCCCACAAGGTGCCATGGTGCCAGAATTCAATGAGGTTTGCTTCTTCAAGGGCGAACAAGGAAAATTCTACAAAGTAGCCACTCAGTTTGGCTGGCACCTGATCGAGATCACAGGCAAAAAATTTGTCACCAACGACCCGGCGGTAAAAGCATCTTACATCAGCCGACGCATTGAGCCGAGTACCAATACCCAGCGCGTAGTGAAAGACAAGGCCATTGGCCTCATCGAAACGTCTGATAACCTGGATCAAATGATCCAAAAGGCCACCGAAATGGGCCTGCAACCGCAAACCAGCGCCCCGGTCAAAGTCAACGACTACGCCCTTGGCGCTTTGGGTTCCGGCGACGATGCGCGCGAAGTGGTGCGCTGGACATTTGACAAAAAGACCAAAAAAGGCGACATCAGCAAAGAAGTATTCAGCTTCCGCGATGCATCCGGCGGGTATTTCGACGCCAAATACCTCGTGGCTGGCTTGCAAAGCATCATGCCCAAGGGTAAAGCCACTGTCGAATCGCTCAAAGCCAATCCGCGCGTGGTGCAGGAAGTGAAAAACAAGAAAAAAGCGGCTGTATTGACTGCCAAAATGCAAAATGTTGCTGACTTGCAAACGCTTGCGGTGCAAAATGGCGTAAAAGTCGATACCGCTTTAAACAGTTCCATTTTGCAAGCCGCTGTTCAAAACGGTGGTGCGGAACCCAAGGTAGTTGGCACCGCTTTCTCTGCCGCTTATGGTGTTGTTAAAGGGCCTATTGCCGGCAACAGTGGGATTTACTTCGTTCAACCCATTTCAGAAAAAACACAAGCGCAAGTACCCAACGACATTACCCTGTTCCGCCGCCAGGCGCAATCTACCGCAGTGGCTAACCTGCGTATGGGCTTGATGAATGCCATCAAGAAAACAGCCGATATAGAAGACAGAAGGAGCAACTTCTTTTAGTTTAGGAGTTGAGAGTTTAGAGTTGAGAGTTGAGAGTTTAGAGTTTAGCGATAGGGCTTTTTCTCAACTCTAAACTCTAAACTCTAAACTCCTCCACTCCCCCTCACCCCAGCCATTTCCCGAATCAATTCAGGATTTTCTTCAAAGGCGCTGCCAATCACCACCACATCTGCGCCGGCGTGGTAGTTGCGTGAAAGTTGTTCCGCAGTGCGAATGCCGCCGCCAACGATCACCGGAATGGACACGGCTCCACAAACGGCTTCAATCATGTGTTCAGAAACAGGGTTGCGGGCGCCCGATCCGGCATCGAGATAAAGCATTTTGAGGCCCAGCATTTCTCCGGCCAAGGCCGTGCACACCGCAATGTCGGTTTTGTGGGCCGGAATCGGGTAGGTGTTAGACATGTATTGCACGGCAGTTTGCACGCCGCCGTCAACCAGCATGTATCCGGTAGAAATGATTTCGAGTGGCGACATCTTCAGGTAAGGAGCGGCGATGACGTGCTGGCCAATAAGCAATTCCGGGTTTCTGCCGCTGATGAGCGACAGCAGCAGAATGCCGTCGGCCCGGTAACTGAGCTGAAATGAATTGCCCGGAAACAACAACATGGGTATGGTGCAGCGTTTGCGGATTTCGCTGAGCAGTTGGTCCAACAAGTCGTTTACTACCAGGCTGCCACCAATAAAAAAATAATCGATCTCGTTTTCTATTGCGAGCATCAAGGTGGATTCCAGGCGCTGCAGGCGCAGCTTGTCGGGGTCGAGCAACACGGCCAGTTTTTTTCGACCTGCTTGTTTAGCTTCCATCAATTCCCTGTATAGTCCATTATCGGTGTGCAACATCATTTATCGGGTTTTGGACAAGCTTAGCAGGTGGTTTCGAATATCGATGGCCCGATGTTGGATGGGTTTATCCGCGAAATTGCCGTCTTTGCCAATGATGAAATATTGCGGAATGGCTTCAACGCCATAGCTTTTTGCGATGGCATTGGTAGCAGTCGAAAGCACATGATGCCCGCGGAATGCGCGTTGCTGAATGGCGTTTTGCCATTTTTCTGCATCGGCGTCTATGGAAACATGAATGACTTCAATGCCCTTTTCATAAAATTCGCCCACAAACTGGTCTAAATAAGCCATTTTTTCGAGGCAAGCGCCGCACCAACTGGCCCAGAAATTCAGGTACACAATTTTATTGCGGTATTGGACGAGGTTGATGTGCTGACCGTCTGCTTCTGTTCCGGCAAAAGTAGGCGCCTGGCTGCCTGGCGCATTCCGGGCCACTTTGGCATACAGGTCGGTCACTTTGGGCTCAAACGCCGGATAAGTGTTTGTTTTCAGAAAATCGAGGTAAACGGGCAGGATTTCCCGGTACCGATCGGTGTTGAAAGCCTGGTAAATGAGTTCAGAGCGCAGGTAAGCAAGGGGTTTACCGTCTATAAACTGACCAGCCAACTCGTACTGTTTGGCATAAAAAGCGTCGATGTTCCCTGTTTTTACCATTTGACGGGCCATGAGCAGGTTCAGATAATTGCGGTACGCCTCATTGTCGAGGCAATTGCAAATAGATGACACGTTGTTGGTAAACTCAAAATAGGACGCCGGGATGTTGTAAAAACGCTCATTAACTTGTCCATAAAGCAACAGGCTATAGGCCCATGAATATTCGATATCGGCTTCAATCCAGGTGCTAAACTCAGGGGTAAGCGCATCAGGGTGTTCCGAGCGATAGGCGTCCAGAAAGGCGGTTTGTTGGCTGCGCTGCTCGTCTATGGCCATTCGAAACGGCTCCGGGCGCAGTTTGTCCATGTAGGATTGAATGCCGGATTCCACAGACAACCAGCTTAGTCCTACTTTGAAGCGGGTGTTGTTGAAATCGCTGAAATCTTTGTTGGCCAGGCGCAGGTACTCTTGTAATAAGCGGTTGTTGGAACCGCCTTTTCCGGCAAATTGAACATTCAGGGGAAATTGTACCAGGCTTGTCCGTAAATCGACCGTGTCATTGGGTGCCAAAAACAGGGGTAAACGGTCGTTGTTGACGGCAAAAAAAACGATTTGCGGCTCCTGAAGAGATAATTCTACCTGAAAATGCCGGGTGTCATCCAACTGAACGGGATATTTATCGGCTTTGCCATCCAGGTAATAATGAGGTGCCTGCACGAGCATTCGTGACTCTGGAATGTCGTTTCCAATGTAGCCTGTGATCACTGCGGCCTGCACACAGTATTGGATACCGCCATATAAAGTCAGGAAGATGAGTATTCGTTTGGTTTGGGTGCTCAGGTACATGGTGGTTGTTTTCTGGTTACTGGAAGCGCCCCCAGTTTTCTTTTTCCGTTTCCGACCATAAATCCGGGAAGAAATGGACTTTTTGGAACCGTGGGGGCAGGTATTGTTGCCAGTTGGTGCCGCCGGTGGCCTCTATCTCGCGGGGTTTGGCGTCGAGATAACGTACGGCTGAGCGGTAGTGCGACAGCGCCCAGCGTACGTTGGCGTTCAAGTCGTAATCGCGCATAAGTTCTTTTGTTTCAGGGTCGTTTTGAGCAGCTTCGGGCAGTTTTTTATACACAGCGTACAGGTTGGTGCCGGTTCGGGATTCGGCGTAGCGCAGCACAATGTCGGCGTATTTGGCTTCAAATTGCCGCAAGGTGAGGGTCTTTTTGCCTGTGGCCAATTCTGTAGCGCCAGAACGCCAATACAGGGCGTTGCAGCAATCGGCAACCGTGCCGTTATGCTCCAGTTCGGCCCGCTGGGTGCCGTGCACCAGATTAATCAATTCGGTGCTGCCCAACTCAATGAGCCTGTATTGAACACTTTGAAATCCGCTGGCGGGCAGCAGACTCATGCGAAACTTGAGAAATTCGTCGCGATCCATGCCATCCACCATGATGTCGAAAGAATTAATCAGGTGCAGGAAATACCGGTTGATCCGGGAAAGTTGGCGGGTAAAAAATGCGTGTTCGGGTTCGTGGAGTGCCAATTGATCAAGGGCGTCGAGGATCAATCGGAAATACAACTCGGTAATCTGATGGTACATGATGAAAATCCGCTCGTCGGGTATGGGCGTGCGCGGATTTTGGAGGCTCAGGAGCGTATCAAGGTGAATATAATCCCAGTAGGTCAGATAGTCTGCGTGCAGCAGTCCATCCAGGTATGCGGGCATATTTTGCCCCATGGCAGCGTATTTTTCTTCGAGCAACCGGAGTTTGTCCAGTACATCAGGGTTAAGGTCCATTTGAGTTGGCAGGTTAGGAAACGATTCGCACCCCCAAAAGTAGGCAAAGGATGCATACTGTCAAACTGCCCACCAGGTTTGCGGCAGCTAAAAGTGGTTGGCCGGATTGATACAGCTGGATGGTTTCGGCGCTAAAGGTGGAAAAAGTGCTAAAACCGCCGCAAAAGCCGGTGGCCAAAAACAATCGACGGGCGTCTGGGGCGGCTTGATGCATTTGCAAACCGAGGAGTATTCCCAGCACAAGGCAGGCAATGGCGTTGGACAGCAGGGTTGCCCAGGGAAAACGCATGGCAAAAGGCGTCAGGAGCAGAGATATGCCGAATCGGCAAATGCTGCCTAAACCACCGCCTACAAAAACCAACAGAAATGGATACCACATGCTGAAATAAATGTTGAAAACGGTTTGGTGCAAAAAAAAGAGCCGCTCTGTAAAAACAGGAGCGGCTCAAAAAATATTTTTTTGGAAAGTGCATTATTCCGTCACGTCACGACCACCAATGAGGATTTCCTGGTATTCTTTCAGTTCTTCCCATTTGCCTTCTGCAGCAAATTTGGCTTGTGCCGGCCAGGAACTCGGATTGTGGATGTTGTAACGCGGGCCAGCCTCCTCAAGGATATCCTTGATCTGCTCGGCAGTCTTGTCGGCCAATTGAGCGAATGTCAATATGCCGGCTTCGTTCAGGATTTGAGCGATTTTCGGACCGACGCCTTCAATTTTTTTCAGGTCGTCTTTGGTACCACTTGGTTGATCGGGAGCGGTTGGTTGCTCGCTTACAATCGGCGTTTCGTCAACAACCACAACTGGTGTTTCGTCGACAACTACAACTGGTGTTTCGTCAACCACTACAACTGGTGTTTCGTCAACAACTACAACGGGCGTTTCGTCCACCACCACAACCGGTGTTTCGTCCACCACCACAGTTGGCGCGTCATCCACTACCGGAGGCGTTGGAACCGGAACATCGGAGTCTTGGCCGGGCGTATTGGGAGGTAAAACGGGTGGTTTGGGTGGTACCACTGGCGGGGTTACAGGTACGTCTACTCCGTTGGCAGGCAGAATACTTACGTAACGGCGGTCGTTTTTGGTGCGGCTGAAAACCACAGAACCATCTACAGCGGCGTGCAGCGTATGGTCACGGCCCATGTACACGTTGAGCCCTGGGTGGTACTGGGTACCGCGCTGGCGCACCAGGATGTTGCCGGCAATGGCTTTTTGCCCGCCGAATAATTTCACGCCGAGGCGTTTGCTTTTACTGTCGCGACCGTTATCGGTACTACCGACGCCTTTTTTATGTGCCATAACTCAGTTTTGAGTTTTGAGTTGAGGAGTTGAGAGTTGAGGAGTTGAGAGTTGAGCGATTACGACTTGATGGCCTCGATCTTGATCTGTGTGAAATACTGGCGGTGGCCGTTTTTCTTGCGATAGCCTTTGCGGCGTTTTTTCTTGAACACGATCAGCTTGTCGCCCTTTAAATGCGTAAGCACACTGGCTTGAATGGTTGCGCCGGACACGTGGGGTGTTCCGATGGTCACTTGGCCGTCGTGATCAATCAGATGGACATCGGGGAACGTCAGAGCGTCGCCCTCATTCGCTGCCAGCCGGTGGACGAAGATCGATTGACCTTCCTCAACTTTAAACTGTTGACCGGCGATGGTAACAATTGCAAACATCTTGAGAATCTGCGGTTTATGTTAAAAAATAATACACCTTTCACTTAAGGTGCGCAAAGGTACGGCATTTCTTTGAGCTTTGCAATGCAGGGCGGAATAAAATAGTTTAGATGCCGGACGAATTTTTCATGGTTTAATACAGCATCCCAAATACCCACAATGGTAAAACATTGCCAATTGGAAATTCCAGCTCGTCGCGCACTACATATGCATTGGGTAAATGGTCGATTTGCTTAGCCTTGCAGTTCGGCCATATCAAATTCGACCACCTGTCTAACCATTTGTTGTAACCGTTGATGATAGCCCGCCTTGTCTTCCAATGCAAAGGGGTGATAGCCAAAAGCCACGTAATCGCGAAAATGCTCAAGCGGCCGAAAGTTGGCGGGCAAGTGGCTTCTCCAGGGCGCATTTTGGTCAAGGATGTCGGTTAAGGCGAACGAAGGAATTTGTATGCCTTGTGAAAAGGACAGGTATTCGCGGTAAGACAGTCCGGGCAATTCGTGCATGAGCGCCCGGCGGCTCAGGTCGGCCTCTTTACGGGCAAGATCAATGATAGACGAGCCTGTAAAAACTATGCAGTTGTTCCATTTGCACTTTCGTTTGTGCAAATATACTTCAAAATTGCACATTGACATGTGCAAAAAAGGCTGTATAGTGTACTTTTTTGCCGCAGCGACTCCTCCCCAACCTTTTGCGGTTTTACCTTTTGAAACCAAGGCGATGGCTCGCAGCCATCGCCTTGGTAAGCGAGCCACGATACTCAAACCCAATCGCAATGGTTTCGGGTTTCCAAATGAACCCAATCTTACACCCGCATCTTTGTAAATCATAAAGACCTGTTTAATATTTACAAAGATAAAATCGTATTTTTGCAGATGCTTACACGTACGATCACCGATCAATTGCTTAAAAGCCTCACTTTTTTCCCGGCAGCAGGCCTTGTGGGCCCACGCCAGGTGGGGAAAACGACCCTGGCAAAACAGCTTCAGCAACTGCTTAACAAACCGACTGTTTACATTGACCTGGAATTGGACAGCGACCGTTTCCGTTTGTCGCGTGCAGAATGGTTTTTGGAGCAGCACCTCGACAAATGCGTTATCATCGACGAGGTTCAACGAATGCCCGAATTGTTTCCGTTGTTGCGTGCGCTGATCGACCGGAAAAGGGAGCCAGCCAGGTTTGTCCTGCTCGGTTCGGCCTCTCCGCATTTCCTTCGACAAAGTTCCGAATCACTTGCCGGACGCATCGCCTATTTCGAACTGACCCCCTTCACTATAAACGAAGTGCGCACCCGAATGCCCATGAGCGAGCACTGGCTTCGAGGTGGCTTTCCGGATGCCTGCCTGGCGCCTGACCTGAGTTTTACCTGGGATTGGCACCGGCAGTTTATTCAAAGCTTCATTGAACGAGATCTGAGCATTTTGGGTATTGAAGTCAACCCGGTTTTATTTGACCGCATGTTGCGCATGTTGGGCCACGTGCACGCGGGGCAGCAGAACATCAGTGAACTGTCAAACTCGCTGGCCATATCCGCTCCTACTGTGGCACGCTACTTGGATGTGCTGGAGGGGAGTTTTCTCATCACCCGCCTTCAGCCATGGTTTGTAAACATCGGTAAACGCCTGACCAAGTCCCCCAAAATATTCATCAGAGACAGTGGGCTTCTACATTACCTGCTTCATGTGCCGGACTTTGAACAGTTGCAGGTCAATCCGCGAAT
>JBMOHO010000126.1:0-10241 GCA_049317805.1 Saprospiraceae bacterium | reverse complement strand
TCGGCCTGTCCCCATTGTGGCATCACTTGCGCCTCCACCAGCAACTGAAACGGTTTGTCGGCAGCCGTTTGATACTGCGACCACCACATGGCCGTACGCGCCTGGCTGGTGTCGGTGTCTCCTTTGAGGTGAAAACGGATGCGCTCGTCGGACCAGGCTGCTCGGTGTTGCCATTGGTCGCCTTGTTTCCACGACAGCACCGCCCGCAGGTTTTGGTCTTCCTGCCAGGTGTCTTCGGCAACCGAGGTCATGGATGGCGGTATCTCGCGCCGGGCTTGTTGGAACCATACTGCACTGCTGATCTCATGGCCTGGCTTGTACGTCCAGCCATTAAACTGTTGAAGATCAATTCTGCGTTGACCGTTGTTGGCTTGTTTTTGCTCGGGTTGACCCAATTGGGCGGTGTTCGTGTACGCAAAGTCGTTTTCGGCTTCCTGAAAATAACCCTGTACGGCTGTATGAAACCCGTTTTTGCGCCAGGCCACTTTGCCTTGCGCCTCCTGGCGTGCAAAGCTGCCTGCGCCGATGCTGAAGTTGGCCGAAAAACCGGGTGCTGCGTCAGCGTTCGAAATGAGTTTCAGTACCCCGCCCATAGCGCCCGATCCGGAGGCTGCGCTTTGCCCGCCGGGCGTCAGGCTGAGTGCGTCGCCCGGCCATAGGGGCACCAGGGATACGTCGACCACGCCATTTTGGGGACTTTGCAGGTTCAGGCCATTCCACAACACGGCAGTGCGATTGGGCCCTGCCCCGCGTGCTGAAACGGTGGTGAGCGTACCGGGGGCATTGGCCCGGAGCGCAAGCGGGTTTTCCCATAGCAGCCGATCAGACAGGTTGAGGGCAATGCTCACGGGCAGCGAATCCGCCTGCCAAACCGTATAGCCCGTTGGTTGTACTGCTTGTATGGTTACTTCAGGCAACGTCTGGGCAACAGACCTGCCAAAACAAAGCAAGCATGCGGCCAGCAGCCCTGTTTTGCAGATGGAAAGCGCAATGCGGTATGGTACAAGATTCATCTTCGAGGCTTATCATAACGCACAACAGCGCACAATCTCCAAATAATCGGGCCGGTCATGCGACATCTGGTGGATAAATGCGTTTTTGATCTCGCCTTTATGCAGCACAAATACGCCTGGCATCTGAAAGCCGTCGCCAATTTCCTCGCTGGGCGCGCTCATGCCCCGTCCTTCCACAATGGTCGATTCGAAACCCCGAATCCAGCTCATGAGGCCAAACAACTGAGCCGGCGTGCCGCGTCTGAGTCCAAAAGCGCGATAAAAACGTTTTTCCGGATCAGCAATATGGTCTACAGGATACAGCTTAAAGCGTTTGAAGAACTTGATCGCCGTGGCGGCATCCGGCGCCATGTGCACGAGTACGACCCGGAGACCATCCCGCTCGAGTTTTGGTCGGACATTTCCAATGTCTACAATGGCTTCCCTACAAAAAGAACAACCGAAATGGCGCAAAAAGACCAGCATAAGTGGTTGATTTTGCGCCATTTCGGCAACGTTTTCACCGCTGTTCACGGTAATCATCTCGCGCCAAACGGTCGTAAGAGAGTTGACGGGATTTTCAAGCATAGGATTTATTAAATCAGGTTCATGGCGTCCAAAGCATCGTTCACTTCTTTCACCGCAATAGCAGATTGATCCAGCAATGCTTTTTCATCCTCATTGAGTTGCAAGGTAATGATTTCCTCGATACCGTTTCGGCCAAGTTTTACCGGCGCCCCTACAAAAATGTCGTTTAGCCCGTATTGGCCTGTCAGGCGTACGCAACAAGGCAGGATACGGTTTTCGTTTTTGAGGATAGACACGGCCATTTGGGCGGCCGCCGCACCGGGTGCGTACCAGGCAGAAGTGCCCATGAGGTTGACCAACTCGCCGCCACCTTTTTTGGTGCGCTCAATGATGTCGTGCAGTCGGTCGGCAGCTACGAGTTCCGTTACCGGTATGCCGCTGACGGTGGTGTAGCGGGGCAGCGGCACCATGGTGTCGCCATGGCCGCCCATCAGAATGGCCTGGATGTCTTTAGGCGTTGTGCCAATTTCTTCGGCCAAAAATGCGCGGTAGCGAGCGGTATCCAGCACGCCGGCCATGCCGAAAACGCGTTTCTCGCTCAATCCGGATGCCTTCCAGCACGCGTAAGTCATCACGTCGAGCGGATTGGACACCACAATGATGATGGGGTTTGGCGTGTGGGCCAGGATGTTTTTGGTGACCGACACCACGATGTTGGCGTTGGTCGAAATAAGGTCATCGCGGCTCATACCCGGCTTGCGCGGCACGCCGGCGGTGATGATCACAATGTCCGAACCGGCAGAAAGGGCATAGTCGTCGCCGCCCACTACACGGGTAGAGTAGTTGTCGATGGATGCTTGTTGCCAGGTGTCGAGGGCTTTGCCTTTGGCCAAATTGCCCTGAATATCGATCAGAACGACCTCGTTGCAGATGTCTTCGTGTGCCAGTACGTTGGCACAAGTGGCGCCCACGTTGCCGGCGCCAATGATGGTAATTTTACTCATGTGTCAAAAAGATATTTGGTTGGGTATTCGATTGTTTTTGCAAGGTGCAAAAGTAAGAAATTATCGAAGTTCCACCACAGTATCTAATGACATGGTATACCCTGAAAAGTTTCCGTACCCGTCCACCACGTTGTTGAACACCGCATCGGGGTCGCTCAACGGCAGGTTGTTGCCCTGACGAGCCAGGGACAAGTGGTATTTATAAAATTCTTCCGACAAGGTGCGCCATTCGATCAGCACCCGTTGCGGCGCTTCGGTTTCCGGTTTGTACGGAATGAGGGCATCCAGCCGCAACACCTGATCGCTGGTGTTCCAAAATTCTGCGTCTATCAGCACCACCGGTTCGGAAATGTTGTACAGCAGCGAAGAAGTGCGCCCGTCGGCTACAAAAAGCGAATTGGCGGTGTAACTGTATTCTACAAACGGTTCCGGGCCTTCAACATTCAATACGTCAGTGACGTGCTGTATGTTGAACGCAAAATACCGGTTTTCAGACGGCAAATCTTTCACGCGCAGTTCAAGGGCCATCCGACGGGCCAGGGTACCGTCTGTCAGCGTGTCGTAGGTTATTTCTTCCTGACTGACCTTTATGGGTTGCAGCGGACGGTGGGTGGGCACGATGCTTTTGGCTTCTACTGTCGGTCTTCCGGGCACCCGCACCGTCAATGTATACGGCACATTGGGTTTTGCAATGAGCTTGCTTACCCAGTACAGTTTATCGTTGATGTACCGGGCGCGCAGTTTGTCTAAAAACAAACCATTGGACGACAGCGAAACATCAGCATCTGTGGGTGCCTCCGGATCGCCGGTCGCGTTTAACGACTGGCTGATGGTTACCCGAACTTTGAAGGACTGGCCGGGCTCAAAATGGCTGATCGCGACAATCCGGGGTGGCGTCTCTGGCAAATCAATCATAACCTCCCGGGCACACCCCATCAACAGGAGCATGACAAATGGTATAATCGGCGGTATGTAGTTGTGTCTGCGCATCTGGGTGTGGTAACGCAATATTCCGACAATTTTCGTGCCGGATTAAATTTTTATTCTGTACTGTACAACGGGCAAGAGGGGCAAAAGTGTATATTGAACGGCCCTTCCTTCTACCCCCGAGTTGGCATCCACGTACAGGTAAAAGGGATTGGCCCGGTTGTATGCATTGTAAACGCCCAATTGGATGTGGTGTTTGATCTTTTTGCCGTCAAAATTGGCCACCAAGCCCGCATCTAATCGGTGGTACGCAGGCAGTCGATAGCCATTCACCTCTGTATACACGTACACATCGCGCGAGGGCGAGCCACTGAGCGTCTCTTGCCGGTATTTCACACCGGTGAGGGTGATGGGGTAACCGGTAGCAAAAACCCAGTTGACATCTGCGGTCAACCAGGGCAATATTTGTTGACGAGCACTGAGGCTCAGGCTGTGCCTGCGGTCGTATCGAAATGGGAAAGGGCGTCCGGAGTTGACATCATCGAATTGCCGGGTGGTTTTGGACAAGGTGTAGGCCACCTGGAATCCGGTTCGGCGTGTTTGATAAGACAGGTTGACCTCCAGGCCGTAACTGCGCCCCGTGCCTTCCGTTACCCGGTCTTCCCAGCCGTTCGCATCTTCCGAAACACCGTTAAACAACGCGCCTCCGGTAGACAGATAGGTCAATACCCGGTCAAAACGTTTGTCGAACAACTCCATGGAAACGCTGAACGGCTTTCTGGTCAGCCCGATGCCGGTGGTCAATTGACCTACTAACTCAGGCCTGACTTTGCTGGTGGAAGGCACCCACAATTCATAGGGCAAACTGATGTTATACGTGCCAATTTGATGCAGGTTTTGTACATTTCGGTGATAACCGCCCCACCAACGCCAACCGGGCTCATGCGACCAGACCACCCGGACGCCCGGTTGAATGGAAGGGTAAAATGCCGTAGCCTGTTGGAACGCCACGCCACGCAAACCCGTTTCCAGACGCCACCTTTTTGCAAACTGCCACTCCAGATCGATGTATGTTTCGGCGTCTAAGGCATACAGCCGTTGGTTGTTGAGCAGAACGGACGCCAGCGAATCCGCATTGGACTGCGACTGTCCGGGTTGCAAATAGTTGATGGACAATGTGCCCGGCCTGAACTCATGGCGGGTCAAGGCACCTCCCCAGCGCAAGGTGGTGTTGTTGGCAGGGTACCAGGTGAAATCGGATTTTATGGACCAATCACGGATCACCGTTTGGTACAGTTCGCCATAGTCGTACAACACGTTTTTTTTGCCGGCAGGCGAAATAAACTCTGCGCGAAAATTTTGTTTGCTCTGGTAATTAAAGGTGCTGTACCGAAAAATGGTATTGGAAAACAGCTTGGCACCAAACAAGTGGTTCCAACGCAACGCGGCGATGGTATTCCCCCAGTTGGTTGAAATGCCATAACGCTCGTTGACCAACCCCTCTGTGGAAACGTTCAGTTTTTCAAGTTCGTCGGCATACACGTCTCCACCCCGGTAAAAGCTGAAATAGAGCCGGTCTTGATCCGAAAAGATGTAATTCCATTTGAAATTCAAGTCATAAAACCGGTACACCACCTGATCGCCTGAAAACGTCAGCAGGTTTTCTTTATCGCTCAACAGATACACCCAGGGCTGGAAGTAGGTGCCCCTTCCGCTCAACAAAATAGCGCTTTTGTTGCGCACCAGCGGCCCTTCTACCGTGGCAGAGGCGGCAAACAGGCCGGCCGTTGCCTGGGCGTGGTAGGCGTGCAGGTCGCCGTCGCGGGTGCGCACATCCAGCACCGAGGACACGCGTCCGCCATACCTTGCCGGCGCATCCCCTTTCCATAACCTGGCCTGGCTGACGGTGGCCGGATTAAAAATGGAAAACAGGCCCAGCGAATGCCCGGGGTTGTATACCGGCACGTCGTCTAGCAAAAACAGATTTTGATCAGCATTGCCTCCCCGCACGTGCAGGCCGCCCAACCCGTCCACGCCGGTTTGCACGCCGGTTTCCATGGCCACCAACCGAATCAGATCCGATTCGCCGCCCGGCATGGGTTGCAGTTGCAGGTTTTCGAGGGGCAGGTCGTGGAGTTTGTCCGGATGCACGCCCATTTTATCGGAATCGCCAGGCAAGGCTTTTACCACCACTTCCGGCAAGGGCGCGCTGGGCAACAAGCTGATGTGCAGCATTTGGCTGCTGCTGGCATGCACATCTACATAACGCGCATGATACCCGGTGTATGAAACCTTGCAGGTGTACAATCCTTCTTCGAGCACAGTGCTGAAAAACCCGAATTCGTTGCTCATGGCGCCGCTCTTGCCCTTGCCCACAAAATAAAGTGCCGCCCCAATCAGCAATTCACCCGTTTCGGCGTCCCGAACGTATCCGTTTACGGTCACGCGGGTATCCCGGCGACTCAAGGCCAACGTATTGCCGATCTCTTTGAATTCCAGTGGAATACAGGAGGCCATTTCCTGGACGGCCTGCCGAAGGGGTACCGAGGAAAAATCAAAACGAGCCCGTTTACAATCCTGAAACAGGCGTTCACTGTACACAATGTTGACACCCGTGATGCGGCTTACTGCCTGAAGGGCTTCGCTGGGCGTACAAGATTCACACAGGTAAGTGACGGGCACATCCGACAGGCGCTGTGCGGCAAGGCGGCCGACACAGGCAAGGATCAAAAAGATCAGTCTCAAACGAAAAAATGCGGAACACCGGAACACCGGGTAAAGATAGCCTGTTTCGTGAGCATATATACGGCGTGGAACACAAAACACGCATAATATGTCGGCAAATAACGTTTCTTTAACGGCAGACGCCTTTGCGAAGCGTGTAAGACTTGTCGGCTGTCTTTTGCAATTGTATTTTAAACGCGTATGCTAATGCTTCCAGCACTTCGCCTATGGGCTGGTTGGTCAGTGGTGCCGTATATGTACAATCCAGCAATGCCTCGTTTTCCAATGTTATTTGCACGCCGTAAAAGGACTCCAGGTCTTTCAGCACCACTGAAAGCGGCGTTTCTACAAATGCCAGTCCGCCGGTGTGCCAGGCCAATTCATTGGTACTGCCGGTATGTGTTTTGATAATCTGATCCTGATTAGCGGTCAAAATGCCTTTATCGCCTGCTTTCAACAGTTCACCTTCGTGTGACGGATTGCCCCTGAACCGAACCAATCCCGTTTGCACCAGCACCATGGTGGGCATTCCTTGCACATCCCGCACCCCAAAAGCAGTACCCAACACCTCTACCCTGCTGCCATTGGCCATCTCGACCCAAAACGGCAACTGTGGATTGTGCTGTACTTCAAAATAGGCCTCGCCTTTCAGCCGAACTTTTCGCGTGTTCTGGTCAAATGCCTGGGGATATTCCAGTGTACTGCCCGGGCGGAGCCATACGCGGGAACCATCGGGCAAAGAAGCATCCAAAACGTTGTCCGTAGCAGCAATCATTTGGGTGGCAACAGCTGGTGCCTGGCGGTAAAAAACCTGCACCGCAACCAGGAGCATCAACACTGCGGCGGCAACCCCGAGCAACCAGGCCGGATACAGTACCCTGCGTTTGGGTGTTTGCAACCCCGCCTTTTGCCGTATGGCAGCGTAAGCCGCTTCGGCGTCTGCTGCAGGCAACTGAGGTTGATACATGCCTGCTGCTGTCCAAATGGCGTCCAGTTCGTCGGCTGTTTCGGCGTGTTCAGGTGAAGATGCCCGCCATTGTTCGGCGGCAGCTTGATCTGCGGGAGTAGCCCCATGTTGCCACTGACGGAGAAGCAATAAATAATGTTCTTCTTGGGTGTTCATATTGATCGCGGCGTTACCCGTTCTTTTCTCACATCAAAGACAAGCCTTTTTTCAAAACCCCTATCCTATCCACGCACTATTAATTGCTAAAATGATAACACACGACAAATCCGGGCGGTTTTGCAAGGCTGCGCGCAGGTTTCGCAAGGCTTTGGTCATTTGGTTCTCAACAGTTTTGGTGGAAATGCCGAGCGACTCCGCGATTTCCTTGTGGCTCATGTTTTCAAAACGGCTGAGGGTAAACACCAGTCGGCATTTTTCGGGAAGGGAATCTACGGCAACCCTGACGGCCTCTTCAAGGGTCACAGCGCCTGGTTCCGGCGCAATAAATGGCGCATCCGGGGTGTCAGCCCACAGCTCATCGTTGCCAAAAGCAAACCGGCTTTGTGCTTTTATGTAATTCAGTGTTTTGTTGACCACCATACGGCGCAGATAGGCACCCACATGCGTGTGGATGTCCAACTCTTCGCGTCGACGCCAAATGTCCGCAAAAACGTCCTGCACCATGTCCTGACAAGCGTCTGCATCAGCCAAAAGCCTGGCAGCATCTTGTAGTAACCGGTTGTAATATTGATCAAACAGCCAGCGCAACCCCGCTTCGTCGCCTGCTCGCACGAGTGCCCAGGCACGGGCTTCATCCTGAATTTGCATGGAGCAAACATAATTCTATTCATGAACCAAACAAAATTTTTTTCTACCAGAGATAGGGGTTATGCACTTGAACAATGTCTTTTATTTAATCAATCTAATCAAGTATTATACGCAAAATGACTACGACCAGTGTTCAACCCAATCTTGACGGCAACCCGCTCTTTGCCGTATTGCTTCCCGACGAACGCGCCCTGCTCTGGCAAAATGCCATGATGTTTTCCTACAGCCGTCATCAGGTCATTTATAAACCCGGACAAGCCGCCTCCAAGGTATATTTCCTGTACAAAGGCACCGTTAAAGTGGCCGTGCATGCCGAGAAGAAGGACATCATTAAATATGTTGTTCGGCAGAGCAGCCTGTTTGGCGAAACCTGCCTGACGGGTGATGCTTTCCGCCGCGATTTTGCCTACGCCATGGACAACAATGTCGATGTGTTGGAACTCGACGCCCAAATTATCCTGCTGCTCATGAAACGCAATTTTGCTTTCGCTCAGTCGGTGTTGCACTTTCTCGGCGAACGCCTGCGCTATACCGAAAGCCAACTCGAAAAAGTGGTGCTCAAAGATTCTAAAAGCCGCATCGTGGAGTTCCTGCACCAAATGGGCACCGAACAGGGCAAACTGATCGGCCTGGAAACCCTCGTGAAGCACAACATGACCCACCAGGACATAGCAGACCTCACCGGTACCAGCCGCCAAATGGTGACCGCCGTGCTCAACCAGCTCAAACGTGCCAACGTATTGTACTTCAACCGGAAAAAAATTCTGTTCAGGAATTTGGAGGCTTTGCCGGTGTGAGGAGTTGAGGAGAGGAGGAGTTGAGGCGTTTTGTAGCTAACTTTGTGGGATTATTTGAAAACATATAAATAAAACCTTATGCGCTGGACATCGGCCATCCTGTTTTGCTTGCATAGCATTTTACTTTGTGGGCAAACCACAGAAATGGGTTTACCGCGTTATGCAACCGAGCTGGAGTTGCAATCCATGGCCAAAACGCCACTTGCTCCACCATTATTCGGGCAAACCGATCCGCCGGAGGCCCCCGTACGGGCCATGGCTGAATGGGAAGAATTGCAGGCGCTGGTGATCACCTGGCGCAGTTTTCCGACTATTCTGACGGAAATAGTGCGCGCAGCGCGCAAAGAATGCCGCGTCATCATCAACTGCGATTCGCCCGCTAACCTGCTTGATGCCCAATCCGTTTTGTCTGCTTCAGGTGTGGACACCAGCTCCAATGTCGAATTTGTACTGGCACCCAACAATTCCATTTGGGTGCGCGACTACGGTCCCAACTGTGTGTATGCCAACGATGTAGATTCTCTGTATTTCGTCGACTGGCGTTATAACCGCACCACCCGCCGCCGCGACGACAGCATTGCCACTACCCTCGCCCCTTACTTCGGCGCTGCCTTGTATTCCACCTCCGTTGCCCCCAACGACCTGGTGAACACTGGTGGCAATTTCATGTCCGACGGCATGGGTACCGCCTTTGCATCGGATCTGATCCTGGATGAAAACGCCCCCGGCAACATTTATGGCGCCAGCGTTAAAGATGAGGCGCAAATTGACGGCATCATGCAGCAATACATGGGCATCGATCGGTTCATCAAAATGGAAAAGCTGCCTTTTGACGGCATCCACCACATTGACATGCACATGAAATTGCTCGATGAGCAACGCCTGCTGGTAGGTCAATATCCGCTGAACAAAGCCGATGGCCCTCAGATAGAAGCCAATATCCAGTATGTGATCCAAAATTTTCAGAACAGTTTTGGAGACGCTTACGACGTGACGCGCATTCCCATGCCGCCCGATGGCAACAACCGCTACCCGGACCTCGACGGCGACTACCGCACCTATGCCAATGCCGTTTTTGTCAATAAAACCATCCTGGTGCCTTTTTATGCAGCACAATACGACACCACCGCCCGGCGCATCTGGCAAAACGCCATGCCCGGATACAACATCGTTGGCATCGACTGCAACGACATCATACCCTTGCTGGGCGCCATCCACTGCATAACCAAGGAAATCGGCGTGGCCGACCCGCTCCGCATTGTGCACAAACCCATAAAGGATGTGCTCCAAAGCCCGAATTCGCCCATTGGTTATCCGATTTCTGCCACCATCCAACACCGCAGCGGCATCGCTTCGGCCAGGATTTGGTATACGCTGGACACCACTGCTGCCTGGCAAGCAGTAGACATGAGTCCTTCGATTTCGCCCGACACCACCGACGTGTGGGAAGTGGTCATCCCTCGCATAGACGATGCCGTTGGAAAATTTGTATACT
>JBMOHO010000125.1:0-10347 GCA_049317805.1 Saprospiraceae bacterium | reverse complement strand
TCGTGCAATTGTTCGCGTCGGTCACCGTCACGTTGTACGTGCCTGCTGCGAGGCCCGTGAGGCTGGCGCTGCTTTGGCCGTTGTTCCACAAATACGTGTATGGAGCAGAGCCGCCCGACACATTGGCCGTCGCCGTGCCGTTGGTTCCACCAAAACAGCTCACGTTGGTGCCGGATGTGTTCACTACGAGCAATGTTGGCTGTGTAATGGTGACCGAGCCTGTCTTCGTACAACTTTTCGAGTCGGTCACCGTCACGCTGTAGGTACCTGTTCCGAGGCCAGTGAGGCTGGCGCTGGTTTGGCCATTGTTCCACAAATACGTGTACGGAGCAGAGCCGCCCGACACGCTGGCCGTCGCCGTGCCGTTGGCCCCGCCAAAACAGCTTATGTTGACGCCGGACATGTTTGCCACGAGCAATGTTGGCTGGGTTAAGATAGTGGTGCTTGTCTTGGTACAGCTCTTCGAGTCGGTTACCGTCACCGTATAGGAACCTGAAGTGAGTCCACTAATATTAGATGTCGTTTGGCCGTTAGTCCATAGATACGTATAAGGGGGAGAGCCCCCCGAAGCGCTGGTATTTACCGCTCCATTGGCACCGCCAAAACAGCTTATATTGACACCAGAACTGTTGGGTGACAAGACCGAAGGTTGGCTTACCGTGGCCGAGGCGGTAGCTGTAGAGTTGGTCGCGTCTGTAACGGTAACTGTGTATGTTCCTGCTGCAAGTCCGCTTATATTTGATGCGTTTTGGCCATTGTTCCACAGGTAGGAGTAGGGCGTAGCGCCACCTGAAACAGAGACGGAAGCTGTTCCGTTGTTGCCTCCGAAGCAACTGACGTTGGTGGCTGAGCTGCTCAGGCTCAAGGGTGGTGGTTGATTGCCTGTGTAAAATTTCATTCTTGTCGCAGGCGCTTGACCAGCTACAATCGCCGAGTAGTTACAAGCACTGGGGTCAGTCGTATTGAAGCGTGACCGCAAAACACGCCCGTAATGAGGGTCTGGAATGCTGCATTGTGCCGGAGCGTTTACCGGACAACCCATGGATTCGTCTCCTACGTCATCCAACTGTGCTTCCATATAAAAATCTATTAAATATGAGCCCGAGCCCAATCCATTCAAAACGTTGATGCTTAAGGGCGCATCCCAGGTGTTATTTTGGCGGGAAGTATAACAGGTGTTGGGATCTATATTGTTGTTTGGGTTTGAATTCAAGTTGACAAAGCTGTATGGCGGTGGATTGCCCTGCTGCGATTCTAAGTAAATCCTGTAATAAAACCGGGCAGAACCAACCCTGTCAAGATAAGCGGACAACATTTTGGAGCTGCAAAACGTAAACGACAACTGTGTGACCGTTCCCAGGTCGTAAGCGGCGGCATTGTTGTTGATGACGATAAAATACGGTGGGCCAAAAGCGGTATGCACACCGGGACCGAATAATACTGCTCTTGAATTGTTGTTAACAAAAATATCAAGTTCATTTGCGCCATTATCTACATAACTGTTATCAACACCATCTGCTGCAAATGCAGAAATGTTAAAAAACAAAAGGATAAAAAAGAAAAATGAATATACGGGTTTCATGTGGTTGCCTTGTTGGTTAGCGGCCACAAAATTAACCTTAATCAGGAAACCATTATTAAGGAAAAGATTAATTTGGTATAAATTCCCGAAGAAGCTCTAAGCTATCCGGCGCGTGGCTTCCTGGCGGGCGGTTTTTTTGGCTGCATAAGCCGCTGCCGCTTCCCGCACCCACGCGCCGTTGTCGTACGCATCCACGCGTGCCTTGAGGCGCTCCTTGTTGCAGGGCCCGTTGCCTTTTACTACGTTCCAAAATTCGTCCCAATTGATGGCACCAAAATCATAGTGGCCACGTGCTTCATTCCACTTCAACTCTGGGTCTGGAATGCTCAGGCCGAGTACTTTTATTTGTTCAGCAATCATGTCGATGAAACGCTGCCGGAGTTCGTCGTTGCTGAAACGCTTGATGCGCCACTGCATGCTTTGGGCGCTGTGTACAGAGTCGCCGTCACTTGGGCCAAACATCATGACGGATGGCCAGTACCAGCGATTGATGGCATCCTGTGCCATGGCGCGCTGTTCCGGAGAGCCTTTGGACAAAGTCAGGAGGATTTCAAATCCCTGGCGTTGGTGGAAACTTTCTTCTTTGCATACCCGCACCATGGCGCGGGCGTAGGGGCCGTATGAACAACGGCACAAAGGAATTTGATTGAGGATGGCAGCACCGTCGACCAACCAACCAATGGCACCCATATCAGCCCAATTGATGGTCGGATAATTAAAAATAGAAGAATATTTGGCTTTGCCGGTGTGCAGTTCATCAATCATTTCATCGCGCGAGATGCCGAGGGTCTCGGCGGCGGCATACAGATAAAGTCCGTGTCCGCCTTCATCCTGTACCTTGGCGAGTAAAATTTGCTTGCGCTTCAAGGATGGGGCCCGGGTAATCCAGTTGCCTTCCGGCAGCATACCAACAATCTCGCTGTGCGCATGCTGGCTGATTTGCCGGATGAGCGTCTGGCGGTATTTTTCCGGCATCCAATCTTTCGGTTCAATGCGCAGTTCAGCGTCAATTTTACCCTGAAACTGGGCTTCTAATGCCTGTACCGGCGTTTGCAGAACGGAATTTTCCATATCGTTGATCATAATGAAAGACAAACCAAATAAGTCCTGCAAAGTTCGTTTTTTTACAAGACTTGGCAGAACGGCTTTGTTTTTTAGATCGCGTCTAAACAACATGGAAAATGACTGAATGCCGTCATGAAAATGTTTCAGGGAAGCCGGCTGTACAAGTCGAGTACACAAAACCAACTCGCCCCTTATGGCAGCGTTTTTTTAGGCTGTTTCGTTTTTTGACCGTATCTTTGCGGGCTATGAAAAAAAGCATTGTTTGGAATGCCGTTATTGTGCTCCTATTGGGTCTGACAGCCTGTAAAAGCTCCTTCGAAAAGGTGCGTTCGAGCGGCAATCCTGACTTGATCATAAAAACGGCAAATGAATATTACCAGAAAGGGGACTACCTGAAGGCACAAACCCTGTACGACCTGGTACTCAACAACGTCAAGGGCAGTGCGAGTGCAGAACAAGCGTATTTTCAATATGCCTATACCCATTACCATCAGAAACAATTCGTGCTGGGCGCCTACTATTTTCGGAATTTCGCCAACACTTTCATCAATTCACCCAACCGCGAAGAAGCCGCTTTCATGTCGGCCTACTGCAATTATAAACAATCTCCGTCGTTTCGGCTCGATCAGGGAAGCACCTCCACTGCCATTGAAGATTTTCAATTGTTTGTAAACCTGTTTCCCAAAAGCGAACGCGTGCCGGAATGCAACCGCCTCATCGATGAGTTGCGCCGAAAATTGGAAGAAAAAGCGTTTGGCGAAGGTGAACTGTACTACAACCTGAAGCAATATCAGTCTGCCGTCATTTCCTTCGATAACCTGTTGCGCGATTATCCCGAATCACCTGACGCAGAACGGGTGAGGTACCTCATCGCCAAATCCAACTACCTGTTGAGTGAAAACAGTGTGGTGGACAAAAAAGACGAGCGTTATGCCAGTACCATTGAACGCTGCGAAGACTTCCTGATGAAGTACGAAGACAGCAAATACGCCAAAGAAGTCAAACAGCTCAAAAAAGACGCCGAAGCCAAGCGCAAGGCGCTGCGCAAAGGTCCACAAACTTAATTCACCCAACGCATACCAACGCGTTGACATGCACATCAACAAACATGAGCGATATCAAATCAAAAGCCCAAGGGCTGGATGCCAGTGTATCACCCCGCAACGTCCTCGAAATGGTCGAAAAAACGGGTAATATCTACGAAAGCATCGCCATCATAGCCAAACGCGCCCGCCAGATTTCCAGCGACATGAAGTGGGAAATTCAGCGCAAACTGGAAGAGTTTGCCGTACACTCCGACACCATCGAAGAAGTGCAGGAAAACAAAGAACAAATCGAAATTTCCAAGTTCTACGAGCGCCTGCCCAACGCCCCCATCATCGCCGCCAACGAGTTCATGAACGACGAAGTGCAGTGGCGCTTTGTCGACGACGTGCCTCAGGACTAAACCAGCTTTCACATCATGGCCTTTCCCCGGAAAGTCATCCTGGGCATCAGCGGCTCCATCGCTGCCTATAAATCGGCCTCCCTTGTGCGCCTTATGGTCAAACAAGATGCGCAGGTGCAGGTGCTGATGACCTCCGCCGCTACCGGTTTTATAGCGCCATTGACCCTTTCTACCCTGTCCAAACGGCCAGTGTTTTCGGATGTGCACGGCGAAAGCGCATGGAACAACCATGTGGAGATGGGCCTCTGGGCCGACGCGTTCGTGGTGGCACCAGCCAGCGCCAATACCCTGGCAAAATTAGCCAACGGATTGTGCGACAACATCCTCAGCGCAGTGTACCTCTCTGCCCGATGCCCGGTGTTTGTAGCGCCCGCCATGGATGTAGACATGTGGCACCACCCGGCAACACAGCAAAATATTCAACGGCTGATCCAACACGGCGTGCGCATCATTCCGGTGGGCTACGGCGAACTGGCCAGCGGGCTGGTTGGCGACGGGCGCATGGCCGAACCGGAAGATATTGTCGCTTTTCTTGCCTCAGCCTTTGACCAACACATGCCGCTTGCCGGCAAACGATGTTTGGTTACCGCCGGGCCAACACACGAACCTTTAGACCCGGTGCGCTTCATCGGCAACCAATCCAGCGGCAAAATGGGCATCGCCATCGCTGAAGCACTCGCTGATAAAGGTGCCGAGGTGGATCTCGTGCTGGGCCCTACCCACCTCCGCCCTACCCGACCCCAAGGCATACGCGTTCATGCGGTGCAAACGGCCCAAGACATGTTTGAGGCCTGCGCTGCCATTTTCCCCCTGTCAAACGCTACCATTCTGGCGGCCGCAGTGGCAGATTACCGCCCGGCTAACTACTCAGATCAAAAAATCAAGAAAAAGGAAGACGACCTCAACCTTCCGCTCGCCCGAACCATCGACATCGCCGCCACCCTGGGCACCCATAAACGCGCCGACCAACTCCTTGTAGGCTTTGCCCTGGAAACCAACGACGAAGTGGCGCATGCGCAGGGAAAACTCGCCCGAAAGCATTTTGATTTTATTGTGCTCAACTCCCTTCAGGACGAAGGTGCCGGTTTTGGGCACGACACCAACAAGATCACCATTATCCATAAGGACGGACGGCAACAAGCGTTCCCGCTAAAAGCCAAGTCGGCTGTTGCCGAAGACATTGTGGCAGCAGTTGTGCTTGAACTCCAAGACAAGATGGTTTAGCGCGCAGGAGCACTGGCGATGATCACCAGCGTCAATTATAGGATTCAGCCGCGTAGGCCTCGTCATTCAATTTTGCCTGTAGCAAACACAAACTTGCAGTCTCTTCATCTCCCGAATTGAAGCAAAGCAAGCCCAGCAGGTACCAGGCGTCAGCGTCTGTTTCATCCACCTCCAACAGTGCAAACAGCGCTTCCGAAGACTCGCTGTACTTACCTTGTTCGGCGTACAATGCACCGAGCATATACAATGCATCCGTATTGTGGGGGTCAAGCCTGATCGCATTGTTTAGCGCATCTATGGCTTCATGGGTTTGATCATTCAAATAATAGGTCAGCGCGAGGCCATAAGCCGCATCGGCGTCGGAGTCGGCATAGTGTAAAAATTGCGCCCTTGCGGCCTCTGTTTTGCCCTCTTCCAACGTGTTGTAAACGGCACCTACATTGGCATTTTCGACTTTGTCCGGACGGTCGGTTTTGTTGCTTAGGCCCATTCGAGCCTTATCTCCCGGGGGTTTACCAGCAGTACTTTTAGGCGGATTCTGCCGCACGGCACGCAGCGCCTGCCCGAAAACACTTGTTGCGGCAAGCACACACACCAGCAATAACATGGTCTGTTTCATAAGGGTGTTTTTAAAGAAATTTGAGCTTGATGTCGGTTTTTGTAGACAAGCGCTTAACCACAGCGTCCGTTGACACAGTATTGTGGGCACTGCTGGCCATTGCTGATTTGCAACACCTGTTCTTTGGTTTTTCTGAAAATGCGTTCCCAGGAAGTAGGTGTTTGGTTGTTCAAATCTTCAGAAAGCCAGTAAAATAAAGACCGGGCAAAATCAGAGCCCTCCGAGGGGCTCGTTTCCGCAAACTTCCCGGGCGAAGCAGCGCTGGCGATGACATGCCCTCGAAAGGTTTTAAACAAATCAATGCCAATGTAAGTATTGGATTCCGGTGGGTTAGGGCGAGTAACCGTCTCTTGTGCCAGTGCGTTGTTTGCCACGGAATTATCCACCACATCATTACAACTCACGCTGATGGTGAGCGACATCCGCGGGTTCTTTCCGGATATCATTTCTTGTATTTCATCCATGTCAAATTCGCAATCCAACGGATCGTTGCCCGGCTGCCTGTTGCAGTAATACAGGTAAGGCCAGGGCCAGTCCTTGCCGTCGTCTTCATACCGAACGCCATGGCCAGCATAAAAAAAGACGACCGCATCGTTCGGGCCACATTCAAATTGCTCCATGAATTGTGCCACCTCTGTGTAGTTAAAAGGCAGTCGGCTTGTCCGAAAACCCATGCCCGCATCAGCGGCGATGGCCCGAAAGTTTTGAAGTGCCATATCGTAATCCTTCTGGCATCCGTCCCGGATATCGCTGTTGATGTTGTCGATGCTGGAAATCAGGATCAGATTCCCTTGCCCGAACAGGCTTGGAGGGCTTGAGCAAAAGCCAACCACAAACAAAAAAATGATGGATATTGACTTCATTGTAATTCAGTTGTAGTTAATACATGTTTCATGAAGCAAAATGCATGTAACACCCTGTCGCCATGAGGAATGCGACCCAAAGGTATCATATTATAGCATAAAATTTGGAAATGTTATCATTGGAATGGTTAATCTTGTTTATCGGGGAAAAACTGATGCATGATTTCCCGAAACCGGTCTAAACCGCGAAGTGAATCCAGCGCTTGCTCCTGCGTGATGAGCTCAAAATAGTCATTGGATTCTCCGGTATGTTGGGCTTTCCGGAGCGTTTTTTCTACATGTACCAGGGCTTCTTTTTCCATGCCCCTATTGGCTAAGTAGGTACACAGGAGATAATCGGTATACGGTTCATTCGGATTGATTGCAATGGTCATTTCATACACCCTGGGAATCGAGTCGTGGTTTTCAGATTGGACGTACGCATTGCTGACGCCATATAATATCAATAATTTACTTAACGTATCCAGTGGCAGGGAGGGCGTTTGATCCACATGGTTCAGTTTGATCAGCACCTGCGCCAGTTGTGAAGCAATATCAAAGTTCCCGGCATTCAACTCCAGGGCTTTGATAAACATGATTTCCGCAGA
Organism: Saprospiraceae bacterium; assembly: GCA_049317805.1. Lineage (GTDB taxonomy): Bacteria > Bacteroidota > Bacteroidia > Chitinophagales > Saprospiraceae > M3007. The sequence goes on along the minus strand of JBMOHO010000125.1, from coordinate 2,960 downwards.
ATCAGACCTGGCCATGTCATTGTACAACATACCAAGCGCGAGGTAGGCCTTGGCATAACGGGGATCAAGATGAAGCGCCTTCCGGTAGGCCGCTTCAGCTTCTTGACGGCGGCCGTCTTCTTTGCAGTGCAAAACGCCGTAATTGTAATAAGCCAGTTTATCGTCCGGATTGATATCAATGGCCTTTTGATACATCATTTCGGCCGAATCGATTAATTGCAGTCGGTCATAGAGATAAATCAAATTGGCATACACAGAGCCGAAATCCGGTTTTAGCCGAATGGCTTGTTGATAATACAACCTGGCTTGTTCCAAACTGTCAATTTCATCATACGCCACACCGAGGTTGTTGTACGGAATGGCCCACCGAGGCGATATGTCAACAGCCTTTTGGAGCTGCCGGATGCCCGCATCGACAGAATCCTGTTCGAGCAAAAGCCAACCAATTTCATTGTGGATGTACGCAGCCCGGTCTTCCAGCTTTAGGGCGTTGTACTGTTGAGTCAGGGCGAGTTGGTACAGCGAGTCGTTGCCGCCTGCCTGTTCCCCGCTCAGGCGAAGGGAAAGGCCCTCAAAATAGCATTGTTTGGCCTTTGTTTCCCGGTACCTCGAATCTTTATCGGTAAACATATCGGCCACCCTGTTCAGGTACTTTGGAAAACGGGCGTACTTTTGATCAAACTCGTACCGCTGCCTCAGTTCATACGGATCGGTGTTGAGGTAAGCGTTGAGGGCTTGTTGCACCGAGTCCATCAAAGCGGTGGTGAGGCGTTCGGCCACCAGGCCTGCGTAGGGTTTAAAACTGGTGTCGGCGTACAGGGCGTCGTAAAAGAACGCGGCCGACTGGTTTTCCGGAGACAACAGATTGCCTGCCTTCAGTGCAGCGTTGAATTGTGCATAAAGCGCGTAGGCCGATTCGGAGGCCACTTTTTCAAGCACTTCGGTTTCAAATGCGCGCTGGATTTCCTGTTTTTCTACCGCCTTCATGCCAGCTGAAGTGGCGTCATCCACCACAAAAATCGATTCTTCCTTCCGGCCGCCAAAAACATCAGGGTGCTGTTTTTTATTGGTGGCGTTTCGGATGCGGTCTTGAAGGAAAATTTCCAGCTCGTACAGGTCCACCGTTTGATCGTGGTCTTCGTCGGCGCGCCCTTTTAATCCATCGACCAAATAATACGAAAACACGCCGCGGCCGTTTCCCCATTTGGACGATTCCTGCGATTCTTCGTAGGGTTGGCACGACATGATTTTGACCTCGCTGGCGTATCGTTTCATCAGTTCAGAGGCCGTGGCTTCTTTGCCCCCTTTCCCGCCAGCGAGGGCCCCGGAATGACAGGCATCGGTGATGATGATCAACTGAACGCCATCGTTCGAAAGCGCCGCGATGAGGTGTTCGTTGAAGTCGTTCAGGTCCACCGCATTGAGGCGGTAGTTGTTTTTGGGCGTATCATACGCCAGCAGATAGCCCTTTTCGTGGGCATTAATCGTCTCCACGTCGCCGTGGCCGGAAAAATAGATGATGGCCCGGTCACCTTTATTGGCCTTTTTCAACAGCCAGTTGAAGCCCGACTGCAAGCCCGCCAACGTGGCCTGTTCATTGGTCAACAACCGGATGTGTTGGCTGTCAAGGCTTCCACCGGCTTTGGAGCGGAGGAATGCGGCGAACACATTCGCGTCGATGTGCGCATACCGCAGATCCTTGATGTCGGCGTCCTGGTAATCAGAAATGCCCACCACCAGGGCGAAGGTGTTTCCTTTTTTCCTGTTGGGGCGCAGGTCTTGTGCAAAAGCCATTGCGCAAAACAACAGAAAGCAGGTGGTCAGCAGGTATTTCATGGCCGATGGATAATGCTTGATTAAACTGATTTTGGGAGCGAAAAGATGCAACATAATTTCGGAATGCGCGTGCACCTTCTTGTTGCGCAATTCAACGCCCGCATTTACCTTTGCAAATCTGGAATTGAATTCCGGATTATCAACCAATTGTATGAACAATCCCTGGATCACCCACCGCATCCTCGAATTCCTCAACCGCGCCCAAAAACCGCGTGACATTGTCCGTTTTGTGCAAGACGACCCCAGCGACGGCCCCGGAAAGGCCATAGGCCCGGTATTGGCCAAACGCATCATTGACCACCGCAACAGCCTGACCTTCGGCCGGTTCACCACCCAAAAAGAAGTGATGGCCGTCAAAGGCTTTGGCCCCGACAAATGGGACGACCTCGAGTTTTCCTTAGGCGTACCGGCGATCGACGCTTTCGAAAAGAGCTTGTTTGAAAAACAATACTTGCTCGAAAACTGGACCCTGCTTCACTACGACTGGAAGGCCAACTCCCAGGAGGAATTTCAGCAAACGGTTCAAGACGACAAGGCTTTCCGCCACACCGTACGCGCCCTCGCTGATCGCGCAGCCGCCGAAACCGCTGGCCACAACGCCGACACCACAGCGGCCCACACTGAACCGCTGCTCCATCTGTACATCGACAGCTACCACAACAGCTCCCAACAAGCCGCGCTCGCTTTTGCGCTCTGGTTCTATCTGTTTTCAGCAGACAACTGGTTCTCATTTGACGAAATGCTGGCCGAAACCAACACCCTGTTCACCTACCACGCCGTGCCGCTGTGGGACATGGAACTGCGGTTGTTCAAAGGTTTTGACAACCGCGTGTTCACCAACCTCATTTGCCCGCCAGACTTGCCTGTATTGGTCAACTATCCCGAAGAAACCATTTCCATTTGGGTGAGTGGGTTGGCGGACTGAGCTTTTTGCCGGAGGAGGGCTCCTTCCGGGTGTAGTTGACTATGATTCCCGACATCGCCACATGCTTCAAAAAACAGGGTTTACAGCGCAAATTGGCTGTAAACCCTGTAAAGCATTAACGGTCAACAAGACGAGAACTTACTTGTAAAACGTCTCTTCCGCGCCAATGCAGACAGCCTTGCCGGCGACGCAAGAGGCT
>JBMOHO010000124.1:0-10357 GCA_049317805.1 Saprospiraceae bacterium | reverse complement strand
AGCGTTTCCTCGCCCTGACGGGCTCGGAATGACAGGGTCGTTTTAAGGATAAATGGGCGTAAATTTGTTTCCCTCACACAAGCAGAGGCTTAAAATTCGGGATGACTCATGTTTTTGGCACGTGTCCAAATCTGCTTAAAAAGCTGTTTAAATCGGGAAAGTATGGCTATACCCGCCAACCGTGACCGTCGCCGTACCGTCGCCATTGAATACGAGGGTTCCGTTAACCGTCCTTGTTTTTCCTGCGGCATTGGTAACCGTCAGGATAAATGCGCCATTGCCGCCGGTAATGAAACGATCCTGTTTACGGATGGTCAAATCAAAGAGCGTCACATCAAGTATTGCATCCAAAGCAGGATCGGCATTCCGGAGCGTTCCGGTTACGTTTCCCTGATGCACATACGTGCCATTTACGATATAGGCCGTATCCAGCAGCTTTAGCCCGGTGACCACCAGATCGCCGGTAGCCGTCGAAGAGCCATCCCACCTCGCTGCATCGAAAGAAGCAGATGCGTTGATTTGGAACCCCAGTTGTTGGGGCACGCCGAAATTGCTGCAAGTCAGCAGCCAGCTCAACGTGTTGGTGTAGTTGTAAGTGGCATACAGATTGGAGCCATTGAAGGAAAAGGTCGTGTCTTTCTGTTGACCGCAAAGGCCGTTCATGGCCACTGCTGACATTTCCATCATGTTGTCCAGCGACTCATCCATACCGCCCGAGCGGCTGGATACGGCAGACTCCATGATTTCGGTTGCTTCCTGGTCGGATACGACTTCGGGCGTGTTGCTCTCGTCTTTGGAGCAGGCCACCAGGCTTAGGGTGAGCGCCGACAGGAGCGAAAATAAAAGAATGTTTTTCATGGTAAAAAGAGAAATTAAGTGAACGAATGCCACAAAGTTGCCAGTCTGAACGGCCCTTTTCCATATCCTTTCAACCAAAGGAGGTTTTTTTCCAACAACCTGTCGGTTTAATCCCGATGGTTTATGTTATCTTAGTGGCTGGTTGAAAAAGCTTTTGAGCGTGTTGCTTGCGGCGCGTTATTTGTAAAAAAATAACCAATCATGATCTACCCAATTGCATCCGAGTGGGCTTGGCTATTCGCGCCTTTAGTCATTTTTGGCCGTTATGCCATTTTAAGTGGCATCGCCTTCTTCATATTTTACGTCTGGAAAAAACGCGCGTGGCTACACCGAAAGATCCAGCAACGTTTTCCGAGTACAAATGACTACCTGCGCGAAGTCAGCTATTCGTTTTTAACCGCCCTTATATTTGCTGCGGTAGCGCTGTTGTGCCTTAAAACGCCGTTTCGACAGTTGACGCATTGGTACACCGACGTGTCGGCATACGGCTGGGGGTATTTGCTGTTGAGCATTGTGCTTATTGTGTTGCTGCACGACACCTACTTTTATTGGTTGCACCGGCTGATGCACCATCCGACATGGTACCGCCAGGTGCATTTGGTGCACCACCAGTCGGTAAACCCCTCCCCCTGGGCGGCTTATGCGTTTCACCCATTCGAGGCGGTGTTGGAAGCGGGCATTATTCCGTTGGCCATGCTGGTGATGCCGCTGCACCCGATCGCATTTTTTAGCTTTGTGACCATCATGCTTTGGTTCAACATATATGGCCACCTGGGCTACGAGCTGTTTCCGGCCTGGGTGTACCGCCACCCCGTCGGGCGCCTGATCAACTCGTCGGTGTACCACAACCTGCACCATGAGCGGTTTAACGGCAATTATGGCTTGTACTTTACGTTTTGGGATCGGCTCATGGGCACCTTGCGGAAGGACAACAACGACAAGCTGAACGCATTGCATCACCTGACTACGGAAAATGCCTGATCAATCCCCCATTTCGGTTCTGCTCACCGGCCGTGGACGCTGGTGGGCGCATACCATCGCCTGGACGGTGTTTGCGTTGATGTTCTTTTTTATGGTCAATGAACTCCGCGGTTGGCAGGAGGCGCTGATCCGCACGTCTGTTAATTTCACGTTGCTGATTGGGCTGTTTTATTTCAACGCCCGGGTGCTGGTCAACCGTTTTTTGGAAAATGGTCGTTGGGTGATATACATAGTGGCCGCTGCGATGACCATACTGACCCTGGCAGCTATACGGGCCTATTCGGCATCGATTCTCCCCGGTGGTCTGTTTCCCCAACAGACGCCGGAGCGTACCTTTGGCGTCACCCTGCTGCTCTATCTGCTGGTTTTGCTGTTGAGCGGGATGTACCAGTTGCTCGAAAACCGGCACAACGCCGAGTTGAAAGCCCACGCCTGGGAGGCTCGCCATGCCGAAGCCCAACTCAGCTACCTCAAGGCGCGCATTAACCCGCATTTTCTGTTCAACACCCTGCACAACATCTACGCCGCCGCCAACCTCCAATTGCCCCAAACGGCGGATATGGTGCTTCAGCTCAGCCAATTGCTTCGCTACGTAACCTACGAGGCACAAGCCCCGGCGCTGCCGTTGGACACCGAATGGGCGCACCTGGAACGCTACTTAGACCTGTACCGCATGCGCGCCGAAGACAACCTTAACCTGCACCTTTCCCGAAGCCACGAGGGCGAAACCTGGTACATCGCCCCGATGCTGTTGCTGCCCTTGGTGGAAAATGCGCTGAAACACGGCAACCTGGAGTTCGACGACCAGGCATTTGTGACCATTACCTTGGAAACTTCGCCCAAAGCGCTGCGCTTTCAGGTGCACAACTCGTTCGACCAGGCCGACCAGCAGCGCGACTCGGTGGGTGGCGTAGGCCTGGAAAACATCCGTCAGCGGCTCGAGCTGTTGTACCCTGGCACACATGCGTTTACTGCTCTGGCGCATGAAAATGTGTTCATCGCCGAACTCACCCTCACCCAAAACCTGATTTTTGACCATGAAAACGCCACTCTGCTTGTTGGTTGACGACGAGCCGCTCGCCCTGGCCCTGCTCGAACAGTTTATCGGGCGCGAAGGCAGCTTAAATGTGGTCGGCAAATACCGAAGCCCCATCCAGGCCATAGAGTTCATGCAACGCGAACCGGTGGATGTCCTGTTCCTCGATGTGCAGATGCCGGTCCTCAACGGCGTGGGCCTGCTTCGACATGTATCCCGACGCCCCGTCACCATTTTCACCACCGCATACCCCCAGCACGCAGTAGACGCTTACGACCTTGACGCGGTGGATTACCTGCTCAAGCCCTTCTCCTACGAGCGCTTCCTGCAAGCCGTCCAAAAAGCCAAAACAGCTCTACACACACAACCTGCCGAAGCGGAAGGCTCACTTTCCATCAAAGCCGACCGCCAGTGGCATCGCATTCCCTATGCCGACATCCTGTACATTGAGGGCTGGAAAGAGTATGTTAAAATCTACACCCCTTTCCAAAAGATCATCACCCTGGCGGGTTTGACCAAACTGGAAGAGGAACTGCCATCCAGCTTTTTTTTGCGGGTACACAAGTCGTACATCGTGGGAAAGCAGCACGTACGCGGGTTCGATGGCGAGGCCTTGACCATCGGTGAAGTGAAGGTACCCGTGGCGCGGGCGCGGAAAAAAGCGGTGGAAGAGGCGTTGTTCAAATAGCGGCGACTTTAGTCGCGTGACTGTTCAAAAAACCTGGCATTTTCACGAGGGTGTGTCTTTATCTTCTTTTTTTCAAAAAAGTAAATAACCTGAAGCAAAATCCAGCTTTTATATCTGCTTGAATTTTTTTTACTGCCCTAATTCAAAAACCTTCCCAAACCAGTCTAAAAACGCCGTAACGAGCGCACCTTCACAACTCAAGTAGCCAGCTCCAATTGCCTGACCAAATGGTTTACCGGGTTCCTTTTGCCAAGACAACCATGTGTGCAAAAGGGCTTTTTGACGCCGGGCAGGGGTAACAATATTGAATTCTCGCTCCATCAATTCGGCCATTACTGCTCCAGCGTGGTTCCACAAGAGATCACCAGTAGGCACCAATTCTGATAGAAAGTGCTCTAAATAACCCGTCCGGGTATTGTCCGGCATGATCCAAACGCCCACAGTAGGCATGTTTGCTTCTTTAATGAATTTGGGGCCAGCCTGGTTATCCGCCGCCAAAAGCGCTGCCGATGAAAAATGTTGTTCGAGCATGTTTCGTGCCTGTTGCCACCGAGCATTTGTACCCCTTTCGTCCGCGTCAATGATCAAACCAAGGTTAGAGATGCCCGGTTCGTTTAATGAAAGCTTAAACCGCTTTAGGGTGCCTGAGTCGCTACCACCAACAACGATAAATTCCTTTTTGAATTTAGTTTCATCCTCATAACCAACTGGCGCTAAAAGTCCGTTCTTTTGGCACAACACTGCCAAAGGAATTGCATCGGTTCCTTCTACGATCAGTCTTTGGGCCATACCTATCGAGGTTCCAGGTTTGATTCCAAACTGACTTCCAATTCGTCCAACGAATACGGAACAGCTTCAATGAGTCCGGTCTTGCGCTGTTGCTGCAAGCGGAAATAAGCGCCGTTATCTTTGTTGTCATGCCGGTCGAGCACGTAAGTGAACGTGCGCACTGCATCGTGGCTGTGGGTAGTGACGAATACCTGTATGTTCCATTTTTGGGCATACAAGAATATTTTTTCCCACAACATTTCCAGTGCAGAGTGGTGAAGCCCAACTTCTATCTCGTCTATTAGCAAAAAATTATTACGTGCATTCACCAAGGCGATGGCCAAAAGCAGGAGCCGTTGCACGCCGTCTCCCAAAGATTTTAGCGGAACTGGCGTCTTATTATTTTTTAATCGGACAAGGGTTCTTTCTTTTTTTACGTCAAGTCGTACGAGGTCCGGGAAAATAGTTTCCTTTAGTATACTTACAACATCATCCTCATATTCGGTTAATGTTGTTTTATCCCATAGCTCCATCAAAGGGAACCTGGACTCCCCCCCAAACGGAAGGTATACAGCCGTATCCCTCGGCTTGGTGTCGGCAGTATGGTGCGAAGCATTTTGTACCAAATGTGGCACCTCCTTACCATCTACCAAGACTTTATAATGGGAACTTAAGTGCCCCAAATTTTGCTCTTGAACAAGCTCTAAATGGTTTATTTTAAACGAATTATTTGTATTTTCGTTTACTGAATCCCAATGAAAAAAATGATTCCATGCTTCGATATAATGATGCTCGAATTCACCGCGTTCCGCCAAAATATTCGTGTAAACCGAACCCTCTTGGGGTGCCGCCAACAAACGAAGTGCCTCTAACAATACGGTCTTACCGGTGTTGTTCTTGCCAGTAATCAGGTTGACCTGTTTTAGCCCGTTCAATTCAAATGTTTTGAACAGTCGGAAATTGGTTATATGTATATGATCAATCATGGCTTGCAAATGTACACATTTTGGGAATAACGACATGATTCAACGCCGTTTTCGCTTGTCGCCAGCCAAAAACACCCAACAACAAAAACAGGGATGTGGCCACTCCTCCGCCACATCCCCATCCATTTATCCGTTTTCGGTAAAACCCGGGTACAACGTCATGCCCCCGTCTACAAAAATGGTGGTGCCGTGTATGTAATCCGATTCATCAGAAGCCAGCCACACGGCAGCGGCCCCAATGTCGGAGGTCTCCCCTACCCTTTTGTACGGGATAAGCCCAAGCAGTTTGGCTTCGGCCTCCGGTGTTTCCCAGGCAACCCGGTTGATGGGGGTTTTGATGGCCCCCGGGCCAATGGAATTGACGCGGATTTTCATGGGACCGTACTCCTGCGCGAGCGATTTCATCATGAGCATCACGCCGCCTTTGGACGCGGCGTAGTTCACGTGTCCGGCCCACGGAATGACCTCGTGTACGGATGACATGCACAGGATTTTGCCCATTGCGACCGACACATCTGGCCGCATGCCCCGGCGGAGATACTCGCGTATGGCTTCGCGGGCACACAGAAACTGGCCGGTCAGGTTGACGTCCAGCACAAATTGCCAGTCTTTGAGGCTCATTTCGTGAAAATTAGCGTCGCGCTGCAACCCGGCGTTGTTGACCAAAATGTCTACCGTGCCGAAGGTGCGCACCGTTTCCTGAAACATGGCGATGACCTGGTCTTCTTTGCTGACATCGCATTTGAAGGCGATGGCTGTGCCGCCCTGGTGCTGGATATCGTCGACCACCTGTTGGGCCGATTCATCGCCGAATACATAGTTGACCACCACATTGGCACCGTCGCGCGCCATGGCTACGGCCACCGCCCGTCCGATGCCGGAATTGGCACCGGTGACGATGCAGGTTTGGTTTTTGAGGCGATCATTTGGTCGTTGATACATGGTTTATTAGCTGTTGAATGGGTTACTTGTTGGATGAATAAGTGGCTTATTGGCCTGTTTTGGCTACAATTCCCCCATGAAGGGTCTCGATTTTGTACAAACCGGTGTGCGCAGTAAGGTACAGGGTTTTGCCGTTGGTGCCACCCCAGGCCATGTTGGCTGGTCGTTCCGGGCCGATGATTTTGCCCAAATACTGGCCAGTTGGAGAAAGAATCCACAGGCCTCCGGGTGCACTGACAAACAGGTTGCCCATGCGATCCACTTTTACGCCGTCGAGTGCCTCGTCGCCATCGGTAAAGCTGAAATCAAAAAAAACTTTGCCGTTTTGCAGCTTGCCATCGGCGGCCACTTCATATCGCCACAGGGTTTTGGTGTGGTGGATGTCGCGGATATCCCAGTTGGCGACGTACAAATAGCGTTCGTCGGGGCTAAAGGCAATGCCGTTGGGGCCACCCAAATCGGTGCTGAGCAATTCTGTTTGGCCGTTTTTGATGCGGTACACCCCTTGGTGTGGGGTTTCCTTTCGAGGATCGGTGAAATTTTTGGGTAAGCCGTAGGGCGGATCGGTGAAGTACACCGTGCCGTCGCTTTTGAGAACAAGGTCGTTTGGGCTGTTCAGTTTTTGGCCTTTATAATTGTCGGACAGTACCGTTATTGGACCTTTTTTCTCGTGGCGGATCACGCGTCGGTTGCCATGTTGGCATACCACCAGACGCCCTTCCTGGTCGATGGCTAAACCATTGGAGCCGGGTTGATGGTACTCGCCGATGTCGATACCCGTGTAACCCGATTTGTTTTGGTAAATACTCACGTTTCGGGACGCCGGTTCGAAACGGTAAATGACGTTGGTGTTGGGGTCGCTGAACAACAAGAACCCGTCGGGATGCCAAACCGGGCCTTCGGTAAACTGAAAACCGTCGGCTAATTTTACGATATTAGCATCGGGTGCAACGACCTGATCAAGCGCCGTTTCTTTTTTCTCTATGCGGCCCACGTTGCTCCAGGCCGGATCAGATGGAAACGCATTGTACACATCCAATGTAGCGGAGCGTATCCACACGTAATTTTCAGGCAAGTCGGCCAATGGTCCATTGGTTACGAGCACGGCTACGTCAAAGGTTTGCCCTGCCTGCGCATTGTCTGTCAAAAACACCCTGTTGCGGGCATTCCAACCGGCAGCCACTCCTGCGCCCGACTGGCCGAAGGTTTTGTGGAGTTTGCCGTTGACGCGGATTTCAGCGTAGTCGTCGGCCACAATTTCCAGGACTATCGTGGTGCCGATAACGGTGGTGTTGCCGATTTTTTCGGGCAAGGTAATGTTCAAACGGTACCACACAAACGACAGCAGGCCATTGCCTCGCCTGGTTTCCAGGTCGGTGGGGGCTGTGGTTTGCCATGCGGCCTGCTCGAATTCCGGTGTGCCAGGTACCGGGTTGAGCCGATGGGTATTCAGTGGTTTGCCGGTAGGATACAGGGGCAACGGATCATTGGCTGCGGGGCCGGGACTTTTGAAGGGGGCGTCAACGATGTCGGCGTTCAATACGCGCCACCGTGCGGTGACCAAGGCGGCACCTGCATCGGTGCGCAGGTCGACAATCGAAGCGGCCTGACCAACGGCGAGGTGGCGCTGCTCCTGGGCTTCGGCGCTGAAGAGCACCGACAAACCGAGGGCAAACAGGAGAATTTTCTTTACCATTTTGGGTATTTGCTTTGGGATGTGAATCCCTCCTGCGGGTTGGCCCACAGGAGGAGAAGCGATGGATTTATTTGAGCACAACCCCGGCACCTGCCGTAGCGATTTCCCGATCCTGGTCGGCCGACATGGCACCGCTCACGCCAATGCCGCCTATCACTTGCCCGTTGTACACAACAGGCACACCGCCTTGCAACATGGTATACCCGACGGTAATGAGCGCATTGCGGCCGCTGTTGATGGCGTCTTCGAGTTTCTTGGATTCAAACCGGAACAGCGCGGCCGTTCGGGCCTTTTCAATCGCTACGGCAGCAGATGCCGGGAAAGAACCTTCGAGGCGTTCAAACAGGATCAGGTGTCCGCCTGCGTCCACAATGGCGATACTGCCTCCCGGTGCCTGATGGCTTTTGGCATACGCCTGGGCACCTTCCATCAGTTTGTGTGCCCCGTCTAGACTGAGGTTGTACGTTGTGTTTACTTGGGCCTGTAAGGTGCAGGCTAAAGGCAGCAAAAGGGCTAAAAAGAGGGTTTTCATGCTTATTTTTGTTTTTTACCGGTGTACTTTTTGGTGAATTTGCCCCAGGTTTTTTCCGCTTTGGTGTAGTTGCCGGGCACGTCCTTGACCCATCCGTTCACGGCTTTTTGGTTGTGCTGGTAGAGGTTAAGCCCTTTGAAATCGTTGCTGTAAGTCCACAGTTCGATGGGGGCCAGGTTGCCGACGGCCAATCCATAGGCGCAGTAGCCACCGAATTTGGGTTCGTACAAGTTGGGGTTGGCCTGGAACTTCTTTTTGTTGTCTTCGGTAGCAAACAGATATACCGCGCCTTCGTGTTTGAGGCTGATGTTGGAGTCGCCCGCCGTGTCATGACCTTCCCGGAGGCTCACAGGGTCGTGGCCGTGCAGGATCACGCCTTTTTCATCTACGTTTACCAAATAACCGTCGACCACTTTGCCGAGGTTTGGTGTTTCTTGTGCGCTGGCGACACCAGCCACGCACACGCACAGCGTGAGCAGGCACAGGGAAAAAATGTTTTTCATGGCAATCAAATGTGTTTGTGCTGTTGTTGAACTTGATGGTACAAAGGTGCGGGACGCACGCAGGGCGGGACGTTACACAGGTAACATTCCCCGTTTTTTGCCCAAATTCGCCTGCATCATTTCCCTGTAAGCAGCACCGCATGTCCGTCGGCATCCCGCAGCATCCACACGGATCGGCCGTTTATGACGGTACTTGCGGTGGAAACCGAGCGGTAGCCGGCTTTTTCTAATTTCAACTTCATCGCATCCAGGTCGTCCACTGCTATTTCAGTGTGGTAGTGCCACAAATCGCTCGGCTTGCTGTCTGCAGGCAGTGGTCTGCCCCCCGGCGGAGCGATGTAGCGCAGAAACTCCACGCCGAAACCCTGGTCGGCGTGTAAGCCGTTGATGTCTAATCGGGCACCAAACACCTGGTTGAGGTGTTCTTGTTCGGTGCCGTAGTTTTCGGAGTGGCCGCCGTGTACCAGCCCCAATCCATCGCGGTAAAAGGCCATGCCCGCCTCGGTGTCGGATATCCCAATGGCCGTATGGTCAATGCCCAAAAATTGGGCAGTTGGAGCAGCCGTTTGCCAGCGTGGATTGCCTTTGCCTGCCGGAAACCAGATGAGTTCCAGGTGATGCCCCTCCGGATCGCGGAAATAAAACGCTTTGATGCCGGCGGCGTTGGGCAGGTAATCGGGCAGTGTTTGAGGGGCGGTAGATACGTGGATAATGTTGTGTTTCAGCAGTTGTTGGTAGGCGGCATCCATGTCGCGCACCACGATGGCGATGTGCTGGAACCACAGGTCGTTGCTGCGGGTGTCGGCGGGTGCAGGGCGCGCGTCAGGGCCCTCAAAGTCCATGAGCCGAATCTGCTCGGTGCCGAGTTGGAGGGTAACCACCTGCACTGCGGCATGGACGCCGAACAGCTTGGCCGCCTGCTCCCGGCTCCAGGTTTCCGTTTTGACCTGTTTAAAAGCCAGTATGTCCGTAAAAAAAGCCACTTCGCGTTCGAGGTTTTCCACGGTTATGGCCACGGCGGTGACATGAAGTGCTTTTTGGGCAAATATTGGTGCATTGATGGCCCACAACAGGGCGATCGACGACAGGTATCGAAGAAAGGTTTGCATGTTTTTGATTGAAATTGGTTTCAATGTGCATTTTTGGGGAGGCCTATTTCCGCAGGTATTCCCCCACCCGCAGGGCGTTGGCCATAGCCGTCAGCGATGGATTGACCGCGCCCGAAGAGGGGAAAAAGGAGGTATCTACCACGTACAGGTTTTCCAGGTCGTGCGCTTTGCAGTTCAGGTCGAGCACCGACTCCTCGGGGTTGGTGCCGATGAGCTCGTCGTAGTCAGTCCGCATTCCCGAGATGGGATGAGGTCTAG
>JBMOHO010000123.1:0-10365 GCA_049317805.1 Saprospiraceae bacterium | reverse complement strand
GTCGTGATCCTGGACGGTAGTGCCGGCCATATCGAAGACGACCATTTTGATGGGGAAAGACATACGGGACAAATTAGTGTTGGCAAAGGTACACATACTGCCCCCGAAAGCGATATTTATTTTATGTTAGATCGTACCTCTACGCTTTCACGGCAGGCGCAACCCGCTTTTCCATGGCGTAATGCGGAAATAACCCGTTTTGATCCACCTCTTCAGCGTGTGTGCGAAATCCAAATCGCTCAAAGAAGCCACGTGCGTTCAGTGGTGCCTGTGCCTGAATATTGGGCATGCCATTTTTTCGGGCGCTGCGTTCCATTTGGCGCATCAGTGCGGTTGCCACACCTTTCAACTGATAATTGGGATGTACGTAAAGCCAGTCCAAATGCGTGCTGTTCAGGGCTGCAAAGCCTACCAATTGCTTGTGGGCTTCCACCACAAAACAATATTGGCTATCCAGCAAAATCCATCGTTCACGTTCCGGAACAGCAGGTGCCCACCGGTCCAATTGCACGGCAGTGTAGTAAACGTTGTCGATGGCATGCACGGATTCGTAGAACAACTGTTGCAATGCGCGTTTATCGTCGCGCCGATAGGCTCGTAGAAACATTGTATTAACCTGTGCTTAACTGAACGACAAAGAAACAGGCTGCCAGGTTAAGGAGACGTTAAATTACTGTTAGATTTCGGTAAAAGAATGCCAAAGTATGGGTCAGTTGGCGTAAATTTGCCTTATTTTACCTCCTATGCAAACAACAACGCACAAAGTAGACGTAGCCGTGGTAGGTGCCGGCATCGTTGGCCTCGCGGTAGCGTATGCCGCCGCAAAGCGCGGATTGCGCACTGCCGTATTTGAACGCCACCCCCGGGCGGTAGGCGCTTCTGTTCGCAACTTTGGCCTGGTATGGCCCATAGGACAGCCTCCCGGGCCCCTTCTGGATCGCGCCATGCGCAGCCGCGAAATCTGGAAACACATGGCAACCGAAGCCGGCATCTGGCTTCAGGAAAACGGCTCCCTTCAATTGGCTTACCACGACGATGAGTGGGCCGTCATTCAGGAATTTTACCGCACCGCAGCCGATGCGGGTTATCGCGTACAACTGCTCTCGCCTTCGGAAGTACCTGATTATTCCAAAGCGGTGCGCCCGGAAGGTCTTAAGGGTGCCTTGTGGAGCGAAACCGAGTGTACGGTCACTTCTCGACAGGCCATCCCGCAGTTGGCCCAATACCTGCATGAACAGCTGGGCGTAGAAATGCACTTTGGTTCGGTCATCACGCACGTGGAACCGCACTTCCTGTCTGATTTTTACGACATGTGGCAGGCCGAGCGGATTTATATTTGTTCGGGTTCGGAATTTGAGACGTTGTTTCCCAAGGTTTTTCGCGAGAGCGGCATCACCAAATGCAAGTTGCAGATGTTGCGCACGGCCCCGCAACCCGACGGATGGCAGTTGGGTGCCTCGCTGTGCGCAGGCCTCACCTTGTTGCATTACGGGGCGTTTGCCGGTTTGCCCGGGCTGAATCTGGTGCACGACCGGTATAACCATGAAAATCCAAATTTTGAAAAATACGGCATTCACGTGAAGGTGTCGCAAAACCAGTTTGGGCAGCTCATTTTGGGCGACAGCCATGAGTATGGTTGGGACGTATCGCCTTTTGACAAAGAAGAAATCAACAACCTGATCCTGCAATACCTGAACACGTTTGCGGCTTTCCCGGAAGCCAACATTGCGGAAACATGGCACGGCATTTATCCCAAAATTCAGGGTAAAAGCGACTTTGTTTTGGAAGTTGAACCTGATGTATGGATTGTAAACGGCCTGAGTGGTGCGGGCATGACGATGAGTTTCGGATTGGCAGAAGAACTGTTTGCAAATTGATGATTTTATCGCTAAAAAGTCTGACCTTTGCAGGCCTGTTGATTAACCCATTTTCTCAGCAACATCCCCTCTATGTCGCTTTTCGGCGTTATAATGCGCAAAGGCGCCCAGTTAGGTGCAAAGGTCGACGAGTTCCGCTTATCCGACTCTATTCTGCAAGAACGGCAACTCCTTTCGCTGCTGCGCAAAGGGCAGTTCACTGCTTTCGGTAGGGAATTCCAGTTTACCCAACTCCTGCTCCGGCCAAACGTCCAGGACGCCTACCGCACATCGGTGCCAGCTTTTGACTACAACCAGTTGTACAAAGACTGGTGGTCGCAGGCGCGCCTGTGCGACACGCCCAGTGTTTGTTGGCCTGGCAAAATTCCTTACTACGCGTTGTCCAGCGGTACCAGTCAGGCTGCTTCCAAGTATATTCCAGTTACAGATGATATTCTTCGGGGTATGAAACGGGCCTCCCGACGCATGTTTTGCGACATGGCCACGTTCAACCTCCCCCCGGACCTGTTTTCCCGGCACATGCTCATGATAGGCTCCAGCACCGCCATACGGCAGGAAGGCCGCCATTTTATAGGCGATTTGTCTGGCATACTGGGGCACAACCGCCCCCTGTGGCTGGAACGGTATTATCGACCAGGCCGGCACATCACCAACTTGCCAGACTGGAATGACCGGATGAACCACATAGCCGAAGAAGCGCCACGGTGGGATATCGGGTTTATTGTGGGCAATCCCATGTGGGTGCAACTCATTTTTGAGCGCATCCTGGAGCGGCATCGCGTCCCGTCTGTTCACCACATTTGGCCCAACCTTACAATGCTGGTGCACGGCGGTGTTTTCTTTGAACCCTATCGGCCTTCGTTGGAGCGTTGCCTGGACCGGCCACTGGTGTACGTCGATTCCTACATGGCCTCCGAGGGCTTTTTTGCCTATCAGGATCGGCAAGATACGCGCGACCTTCGCTTGTTGCCCGATTGCGGTGTTTACTATGAGTTTATCCCTTTTGACGAAGACAATTTTGACGACGAGGGCAATATGCGGGCGGCTTTTCCCAAAGCGCTTCATTTGGAAGAAGTGGAAGAAGGGGTGCAGTATGCCCTTTTGATCAGCACAAGCGCCGGCGCCTGGCGTTATTTGCTGGGCGACACCATTCAATTTACCAACCTGTCGCGGTTCGAATACCGCTTAACCGGAAGAACCAAGCAATTTCTATCCGTTTGCGGCGAACACCTTTCCATTGATAACCTCAACCACGCCATTGAAGCGGCCGACGTCCAAATAGACGCACGGATTCGCGAATTTGCCGTGGCTGGCGTGCGTGAGGGTTCTGGTTGGGCGCACCAGTGGTACGTCAGCAGCGACAATCCAGACCTTAATCCAGCGGTTTTACGCGATTGCTTAGATAAAACGCTGGCAAAATTGAACGACGATTACGCCATCGAGCGCCAATTTGCACTGCATAACATCCACATCGACATCCTCCCCCAATCTGCTTTCATGGGCTGGATGGCTCAAAGAGGAAAATTAAACGGCCAGGCAAAAGTTCCCCGGGTATTGAAAGGGACACAGTTGCACGATTTCCAGCAATTTCTTCAACAGCTCAATCCCGATCGGGCCTGAACGCATGGTGCCGCCGCTATGGGGAGCGTTGTTGGCCGGTATGGCATACGGACTCCTGTTGGGTCCTTTGTTTTTTGTGGCCTTGCGGCAAACAAGGCGTTGTGGCGCTTTTGCCGGCATCTCGCTCTGGATGGGCGCTTTGTGCAGCGACTTGTTCCTTTGTGTACTCGGTGTAGGGGCGGCAGGCGCGGTGTCCAATGTGCTTGAACAAGGCTGGGTGCGCTCCCTGCTGGGCATCGTAGCCGGAGCGGTGCTGATGGGCATCGGGTTTGTGCTTTGGTTCACAAAACCCGGGCATTTGCCAGAAGATCTGCAGCCCACAGGGCATACCATCTTTTTGAAACAGCTTCGGTGGCGCGAACTGTTGACCGGATTTTCAATCAATACGGTCAATTTGGCCAATGGTATGTTCTGGTTGGGTACCGGGGCCACATGGCCAGGGTGGAGTGGGCCTGCGTTGGCCATTGCGGGATTGTTGCCGGCGGTTGCCGCCAAACACAAGCTTTGCCTGATGTTGGATAATCGAATGAATGTGGTGTGGTTGTACCGCGTGTTAAGGTTTTCCGGTGTATTGTTGCTGTTTTTGGGAGGCCTCAGCGTATACCAGTCTCTTTTGTAGGGTTTTGCGAAAAAAAATTGGTGGAAAGCCGGCATTGCGCCCGTTTTCCACTAAACTGAAACCCATTTTCGTATGATAGTATAATAGTGCTTACAATAGAATACTGTGCCAATTGCATTACTCTGACAGTACAAAGGTGTAGGTAACAGTGCCTACAGCCGACAATTCAGGGTTATTTTTGTGTGAAATTATGGTTAACAGCGACCAGCTGCCTGTATTGACCGTTTTACCGTTTCTTCATCAAGCAACATTTAAAGCAGACCACTTTGAAAAGAATGCGCTTTCCCATCGGTTTTATGGCTGCCATGCTCCATTTCCCTTTCCTGCAAGCCCAGCACAGGCTGTCGTTTGCTCCGCTGTTTACGGATCACATGGTGTTGCAACGCGATAAGCCTATTGTCGTGTGGGGGACGGCCAAGCCAAACGCAACGGTGCAGGTCAGGCTCGATGACGAAGCAATTGAATTGCTTGCCAACGAGGCTGGTCAGTGGAAAGCCACCCTGGAGGCAAGGCCTGCCAGCGGCCCGTTTGTATTGTCCATTCGCGCCAAAAACAAGCTGGTACAATTAAACGACGTGCTCGTGGGCGACGTGTGGATCTGCGCCGGACAATCCAATATGGAATTTACCGTAAAAGAAACCCTCTACGATCGCGAGGTGATCGAAGCGGCAAAATACCCTTCCATCCGCCATATCAAGATAAACCGTGGGGTAAGCCTCTTTCCGACGACGACAGCTGATTGCGGGGTTTGGACGGTGTGTGCCGACCAAAACGCCGCTGCGTTCAGCGCTGCTGCGTATTTTTTTGCAAAAGAATTGGTCGACCGCTATCACATACCCGTGGGCATCATCAACATCACCTGGGGCGGCACCCAGATAGAAAGCTGGATCAGCTATGAAGGCATGACACAATCAGACTTGTTTCGGGGCTACGCAGATGCTTTTCTGAAAAACGCAAAACCTGACCATGCTTCTGCGCCGCGAAAAACCACTGCGCAGACTTTACCTGCAGAGCCGGTTACCCCAAACGTTGGTACGGCTATTTTCAACGCCATGGTTAATCCCGTTACAGGTTTTCCCATGCGGGGGGTGCTTTGGTACCAGGGCGAAAGCAATGTAGGCAGGGCGTTTGAATACCGCTTTTCGTTTCCGTTGTTGATACAAGACTGGCGTCGGGCATGGGCTTGTGATTTTCCGTTCTTGTTTGTCCAGTTGGCCAATTGGGAAGCCGATGGCGGCAACTCCAATACCGGGAGTACATGGGCCGAGCTCCGGGAGTCGCAGGCAATGGCCCTTCAACTGCCCAAAACCGGCATGGCGGTCACCATTGACATCGGCGAGACCAAAGACCTGCATCCCAAAAATAAAATGGACGTTGGGAAACGTTTGGCACGCGAGGCTTTCCGGGTGGCTTACGGCGAGCCCCTGAAACCGCCAGGTGCCAGCCGTCCGGAATGTATTTTTTTGGAAAACAAGGTGTTTTTGACCTTTCCCGACAACGAACAGGGGTTGATGGTCCGCGAACCAAACGGTGTTTTAAGAGGCTTTGAACTTGCCGGCGATGATGAGGTGTTCTACCAGGCCGAGGCCGAATTGACGGCCCAACAGGTGGTGGTGGTTCACTGTGCCGAGGCACCGCAACCGGTGGCCGTTCGTTATGCCTGGGCCGACGACCCCGCTGCCGCCAACCTCGTCACTACCGAGGGCTTTCCCGTTGCGCCATTTCGTTCAGATAATTGGCCTTGCTGCACGGCTGGCGAGCACTTTTTTGGAAACAAATAAGAGCCACCCCGAAAACCGGGATGACTCTTTTGATGCAGTGCGGGAAGCGAGACTCGAACTCGCACGACCGTGAAGTCAATGGTGTTTGAGACCATCGCGTCTACCATTCCGCCATTCCCGCATTGGTTTTTGCGCTAAGCGGCCGCAAATTTAGAAAGATTTTCTTTTATGCGCAAGAGGTATTTCTTTTTAAAGTAATAATCGCGAATACGCACCAGTGAACGGTCTGTGTCCTGGCCCGTGTCGTAGGCGATTAATTCAGGCCTTACCGCGTCATTGAGCTCCCGTTCCAACTGTTGAATGGAAGATTGAGTAGCCTCAAACCGGCCAGGGTTGAAGTCAAACTCGAGTTCCATGAGCGCTTCATTGATGTCCATCACTTCTACCAGAAAATCGGAAGACATTTTGTGTGAGCCTTCTTCGCCCATAGCGCCGGTGAGTTCCAGCACATAACGGATGCGTGCATCGGAGTTGGAAAGCGTTTGGTAGGCCTGATTGTTCAGCGCTGTCAGTGCATCAGCTTCTTCACGTGCTGCGTCGTCGGCCTGATTGACAAAATCGGGGTGCAACAATTTGCTTTTTTCTAAAAAACGGGTGCGCAGCAGTTTTTCGTCGATTCGGAACGCAAGGGGTAAGTCATAAAAAGCAAAGTAATTCATAGGCGGGGGATTCGCTAAAAAAAGCGTTGAAAAACGTGTCGCCACAAATCCAGCCCAAAGGCATAGATCATCAGGCCCAGCAAAAGGAAGAATCCGAACGTTACGGCTTTTTCCATGAAGGCATCGCTCACCCTGCGGCCGGTAACCACTTCCCAAAGCAGGAACACCACATAGCCGCCGTCAAGCGCCGGAATGGGCAACAGGTTCATGAAGGCGAGCAAGATGCTGAGGGAGGCAGTCAGTTCCCAAAAGCGTTCCCAGTTCCAGGTGGTGCCAAACATTTTGGAAATGCTGATGAGGCTTCCGAGGTTGTCATTGACGTTCAGTTTGCCGCTAAACATTTGGCCGAAAGCCTTTACCTGCGAGTTCAGGAACCCTACGCCGCGTTTTACACCGGCCGGGAAAGACCCGAAAAAGGAATAGTGGTCTCGCTCAATGTCGTAATACCCCTCCTGGCTGGCCAACACGCCGATCTGACCTTGCGGTGTGAGGGTGAGGGTGGTAGACAGGGTATCACCGCCGCGGATGTATCCCAACGGTACGGTTTGCCCTTTGCTGCGTTGCGCCAGCCGGACAAATTGATGGTAATAGGGCGTTTCCTGGCTGTTGAGGGATATGATGCGGTCTCCTTTTTGCAGGCCGGCAGCGGCAGCGGGTTTGCCAGCGACAACGGATTCGACGACAAACAGGGTACGCGCGTCGAACAAAGAACCTTTGAGGCTGCCTGGTTTGGTGAGGGTCTTTGCAATGTCTGGACTGAGCAGTAAAACGGTATCGCGTTCATTGCGTCGGACGGTCACGTTAAACACATTGTCGAGCACCAATGGCTGAATAAATGCCTGCGTTTCCATCCGGTCAAAGGGTTTGTCGCCCACGCGGAGGATGACGTCGCCATCGCGAAAACCTTGTTGGATCAGCAGGGAGTCAAACGCCATGCCGTGTTTGATGGAGGCCGTCGGGATGTATTTTTCGCCAAAAAACCACAACATCATGGCGAAAATGAAAAAGCCGAGGAGAAAGTTGACCGTTACGCCTCCAAGCATGATGATCAGCCGCTGCCATGCTGGTTTGGAACGGAACTCCCAGGGTTGTGCCGGTTGTTTGAGCGCCTCGGTATCCATGCTTTCATCTACCATACCGGCTATTTTGACGTAACCGCCTAAAGGCAGCCAGCCAATGCCATACTCCGTTTCACCAACTTTTGTTTTCCAAAGGGCGTTAAAAGGGGCGAAGTCAAAAAACAGGTAAAATTTTTCAACGCGGGTTTTGAACCATCGAGCGGGCAAAAAGTGGCCCATCTCGTGCAGCACGATCAGTAGTGAAAGGCTGAGTAAAAACTGAGAAATATTGATAATGGTCTCCATGTACAACGTAGTGGCTTTTCGGGCAAAATGCCCAAATGGCCAGCAAAGGTAACGAACCAAACAACGTCAATACCTAAAAGTTGATTTCGCGGTATCGGTTGGTGTTTACCGGATCGATTTTAATCATGATTTGCGACACCCGGTCGCGTTGGGCCCGATCGCCTACTTTCCACATTTCCACCAGCTCCTCTTTTTTGGCGTTGGCAAACATCTGGACGATCATGGAATTGAAGTAGGCGTTGTTGACCTTGTCTACTTCTTCCAATGCCGCCAATACCGTTTTTTTGCCTTCATCCATGTTGATGGTAAAGATGTCGAGCCCTTTGCGGTGGTAAGTGTAATACGCCGAGCGGATGAGTTTGGAGCGTGGGCTGGTCAGGTTTTCCACCATCCAGTATCGATTTCGGTTTTTCCCGCTGTCCTGAGGCCGCCAGCCTGGAGCGCCGTTTGTGCTGTTTTGCACGTTGGTGACCAGTTGAAGCGCGGTTTGTATGTATGGTTCGCCGCCGTAGAGGGAAAACGAGTCGTAATCGAGGCTGATGATGATGTATGCGTAAAAAGCAAAAAGGGTGGCCAGGTTCTGGTTTTCGGTGGCGTCCAATACAAACTCAATGGGTTGGTTTTGGTCGTACGAAAACGTCACGTCTCTGTCGAGGTAAGAGATCAACGGAGAGTCGTAGCTGCTGGCGTATACGGGTCGCACCGATTGGACAGCCAATTCGCCTTTGTACGCGTTTCCACCCAGTTCTTCGCTGATGGTCAGGATGAAATTGCACTTGATGCGTTCTTCCAGCTCAAAAGTCTCTTTTGTCCACTTGGTATTGTTCAAAAATTCGCGCAGCGAGATTTCCAATTGGTCAAACACTTTCCGGTCTGTATTCTGCAATTGTGGCGTATTGATCCGAACCGTACTGTTCAATTCCCCTTGCGCATGCATTAGAAACGACAGGGAGGACAAAATCAATAGAAGGGAAAAAAATCGCATGGTTAGAAGCCTTTTATGGTTGCACTATCAACATGTTGAGATGCGGAAAGCGGTATGCGGGTTGCCTGTTGGGCCCAATTTTGTGTTTAAGCGCCGTTTAGTCAGGCTGTCCGAAAAGCCCTTTACCGCCACAGCATCCACTTGCCGATTTCTTTGAGCGTTACCTTTTTCCCGTACATCAAAATGCCTACACGGTAAATGCGCCCGGCCAGCCACACAAAAAACACAGCCGCTGCCACCACCAGGATGAGCGATAGGGCCACCTGCCACCAGGGCGGGTCGAACGCCATGCGAAAAGGCATGGCGATGGGGGAAAACAGCGGAAACAGCGACGCGAACACCATCAGCCCGCTGTCGGGGTTGCGCACACCGGCAAAAGCGGTGATGTAAAACGCCAGGACGATGGGCAGGGTAACGGAGAGGGCCAGCGACTGTCCCTCGCCCTGGTCGTCGCTCATGGCCGAACCGATGGCGGCAAAGAGAGAGGCGTAGATGAAATAACCGCCCAGAAAGAATATGATGAATGAAAAGGCAATCAGCCCCCAATTCTGTTTGGACAACTCACTCATGATGCGGAGTCCTTCTACCTGCGCTTCTTCGGCGTTGATGGCAGGCGCACCGGCCGACATGGGCCCGCCTGGTGGTTGCATTTGCTGCGGATCGATGTCAATGAGAAACGGTATGAGAAGGGTAACCAGTCCGCTCAGCACTACCCAGGCCACCACCTGGGTGAGGCCCACCGCGCCTGCGCCCAGAATTTTGCCCAGCATGAGTTCAAACGGTTTGACGCTCGACATCATGACTTCTACTATTCGGTTGGTTTTTTCTTCCATGACCGACCGCATGACCATCTGACCGTACATCAGCACCATGAAAAACATGATGAACGCCATGATGCCGCCAATGGCCAAGCCTACCCCGGCAGTGTACTGGCTTTCATCGTCGGCTGAGCCATCCAGTTTTTCGGGATCTATGGCAATTTCGGTTTCCAGGAGTTCGAGGCTTTTGCGGTCGAGCTTTAAGGAGTCGATTTTGAAATCGCGCAACTTGTCGTGCAAGCGTTCTTCAATCAGGTTGCGTTTTTCGGGCGACAGTTTTTTATCGGCATAAAAAAATACAGTGTGGCTTTTTTGCTGCATGTTGCCCAGGGCCGGAATGCGGAGCACTCCGTCGAGTTGATTCTCCGCCACTAATTTTTTCATATCGGCGAGGGAGCGGTTGCCAGCCTCTACGTAACGAAGGCCTTTTTCATCGGGTATTTGACCGATCATGTGGCCCTCGTCGATCACGCCTACCCTGATTTCGTCGCCACCGGTATAACTGGCCAGGCCAAAGATCACTAAAAAATAGAGTAGCAGCCCTAAAGGTGCCAGCAAGGTGCCGATGATGAAAGAGCGCTTGCGTACGCGCGTGATGTATTCGCGCCAGACAATGAGTTTGAGGTTTTGCATGTGTAGGCA
>JBMOHO010000122.1:0-10467 GCA_049317805.1 Saprospiraceae bacterium | reverse complement strand
TCTTCCGAAGGAAGTCAGTTGGGGTGTAGCACGCGCGCCTCCAATGCCAACACCCGATCTGAAAAATCCCGCATTCCGTATTCCGAATTCAAAACATCTTGCTTCCCAATGGGGCCTCCCTTTCCGGCTGAAGGAGGATGATCTGGCCCTCCGCGTTGGGCACACCGAGCACCAGCACTTCCGACATGAAATCGGCAATTTGCCGGGGTGGAAAGTTGACCACCGCAAGCACCAAACGGCCTGTTAGTTGGTCCGGGGTGTACAGATCGATGATTTGCGCGCTGCTTTTTTTGATGCCGAGTGCCGTGCCGAAGTCAATCCACAATTGAAATGCCGGTTTACGCGCCTTGTCAAATGGTTTGACGGCCGTGATGCGTCCGACGCGCACATCTACTTTTTCAAAATCGGCGTATGCAATCAGTTCGCTCATGCCTGTCTCAATCGGTGGGTGTGGCGGTCCAGGTGGCGGTTGCGGAACCAGAATCCGGCGATCAGCCCATACACAAATCCGCCGATGTGCGCCCACCAGGCTACCCCGCCTGCGTCTGTGGCATCCATGCCCAGCACTTCCAGCCCGGAGGCCAGTTGCTGGTACATCCAGAATCCCAGAAACAAGAATGCGGGCACATAAAAATTCAGCAGAAAGAGGAAGGTCATTTTAACCCGGCTCCGGGGAAACATCACGATGTAAGCGCCCATCACGGCGGCAATGGCCCCGCTGGCCCCCACGCATGGTACGCCGCTGTATGGATCAACCACCACCTGCGCAATGCCCGCAGCCAGGCCGCCCAGCAGGTAAAACACCACAAAACGGAGATTCCCGATGACCCCCTCAATGTTGTCGGCAAAAATCCAGAGGTAAAGCATGTTGCCCAGCAAATGCAGCCAGGAGCCGTGCAGGAACATGCTGGTGAACAGCGTTTGCAGGTCGATGCCCCGTGAAATTTCATTGGGGATGGCACCCCAGGTTTCCACAAACAGGTTGGCCTGCGCCGCATCGGGGATGCTGGACTGGAATATGAATACCGCGATGTTGACCGCAATGAACAAATAACTGAACACGGGTGAGTGCCCGCGTTCAAGGTTATCGTCGCCAATAGGGAGCAGCATGGCTTACAGGTGGATCACTTCCCCGTAAGCGGCGGCAGCGGCTTCCATCACTGCTTCGCTCATGGTGGGGTGAGGGTGAACCGACTTGATGATTTCGTGTCCGGTGGTTTCCAGCTTGCGCGCTGTCACCACTTCGGCGATCATTTCCGTCACATTTGCGCCGATCATGTGCGCGCCCAGCCATTCGCCGTACTTTTTGTCAAAAATAACCTTCACAAAGCCTTCCGGTGAACCGGCCGCTTTGGCTTTGCCGGAGGCCATAAACGGAAATTTACCCACCAGTACTTCGTATCCGGCGTCTTTGGCGCCCTGTTCGGTGTAGCCCACCGACGCGATTTCCGGAATGCAATACGTGCAGCCGGGGATGTTGTTGTAGTCAATCGGATCCACATGCAGGCCCGCGATGTGTTCCACGCAGGCAATGCCTTCTGCGCTGGCCACGTGTGCCAGGGCCTGGGTAGCCAGCACGTCGCCAATGGCGTACACGCCCGGCACGTTGGTGCGGTAGTAGTCGTCTACTTTGATGAAGCCACGGTCGGTGGTGATGCCGAGTGTTTCCAGGCCGATGTTTTCCGTATTGGGCGTCACACCAGCGGCGCTCAGCACCAGATCGCATTCAAGGGTTTCTGTCTTGCCGTCTTTGCGGTTTTTCATGTGCACCTTAATGTCCTTGCCCTTGGTGTCTACGGTTTCTACGGCCCAGCCACCGTACACCTTCATGCCTTTTCGGGTAAATATTTTGGTGAGTTCTTTGGAGATGTCGGTGTCTTCTCGGGGCACCAAACCCTGCTCCATGAATTCGACGATGCTTACTTCGGAGCCCATGGTGTGGTAAAAATAGCCAAATTCCACACCAATGGCACCGGCACCCACCACGACGATGCGTTTGGGCATGGCAGGCATGGTCATTGCCTTGCGGTACTCTATGATTTTTTCGCCATCGATGGGCAGGTTGGGCAACTCCTTGGCGCGGCCGCCTGTGGCCACGATGATGTGCTTGGCGGTGTATTCGGTCACTTGACCAGCGGCGTCGGTCACGGCAAGTTTGGGGCCGGCGGTGAGCACGCCGTTGCCATTGATGACCGTGATTTTGTTCTTTTTCATCAGAAACTGCACCCCTTTGCTCATGCCGTCGGCCACATCGCGGCTGCGCTTGACCACTGCGGAGAAGTCGGCCTCCACGCCGGTGGTTTTCAGGCCGTAGGTTTCGGCGTGTTGCAGGTATTCAAACACCTGGGCGCTCTTGAGCAGGGCTTTGGTGGGTATACAGCCCCAGTTGAGGCAGATGCCCCCGAGGTTTTCGCGTTCAACAATGGCGGTGTTCATGCCCAATTGAGAGGCGCGGATGGCGGCCACGTAGCCGCCGGGGCCGCTGCCCAAAACGATCAAATCGAAGTTCATGCGTTTGTTGTGGTTAAGACGGGGCGAAGATAAGGAAGAATGCGCGGATGGATGTCGGGATGGTGATGGAGACGGAAATCTATATCTTCATCCTCTATTTGGGATGAGACAATGCCAAAACGCCGATGTATTATTTGGCTTTTGGCTAAATAGTTACAAATAGAACGCATTTTTAAGGGCCACCTGCATGCTTAAACGCCGTCGGCGAAACGCCCGTCATCTTTTTGAACGCGGTGTTGAACGCCGTTTTTGAATTGAAACCCGCCTCGAACGCGATGCCAACCATGCTCAAATGGGCGTGTTTTTCGGAAAAAAGCAAGCGTTTGCTTTCCTCAATTCGGTGTCGGTTGACGAACTGCGCGAAATTTTCGCCAAAACCTTCGTTCACCAGTTCCGACATTTCATGGACGGACAACCCCATTTTTTGAGCAAGCCCCGGCAAGTTGAGTTCCGGGTCGAGGTGCGGTTTTTCGGTTTCCATTTTTTGCAAAAGTTTGTTTTTCAACAATTCAAGTTTTTCGGGCGGGGCAATTTGGCGACGGGCCGCAGCTGCCGGAATGTCATTTTCCGAAAAAATTTCGCCGATTTCCGCCGCTTCTTTTTCCGAAAAAGGGAACACTTCTTTTTGCCGCAAGGCAAAATATCCAAGACAAAAAATGGCCACCAAATAAGCGGGCGTGTACCAGCCCGCGCCCTCCTGATATGGCACCAAAAACAGTTCGAAAAACCAAACCAGCACCATTGCAGCCACGCCATACAGAAAATAAAGCAACCAGTCAAGGTTTACCTCGGCGGGTGAAGCAGTGATGTTTTGGATGTTTTTCTGGTGTTTTTTCAGTTTTAAAAAGGAGTAAAAAAGGTAGGAGACGACTTGAACGACCAGCATCAGCAAGAGGATCCGGTTCACCAAATTCATCGGCTCGTCCAGCGTTTCGAGTTCTTGCAACTTGATTTCATCAGAAGAAAACAGGAAAGGAAGGCTCAGCAAGAAAAACAAAATGAAGGGTAAAAAATGCCAAATGTCCTTTTTCCGAAACCGTTGCTTGACTGCCACAAACTGCGCAACGGCCATGAACAGGGTCGGCGTGAGCGCAAAAAACGGCATGTTAAACAACCCAATCAACTGCGGGTGCTGTTTGTAAATGCCATAAACCAATAAACTATCGTCGAGCATAAACAGCCCGACCAGCAACAAAAACGCCGCCAGCCAACGGTTGGCGGCGGCGTTCGTGTCTCGCCGAACGGTGGCGACCAAAAACGCAAGAAAAATGGCGCATCCTGCGGTGATGGCCTGGAGCAAATTGTACATGGCGCTAAGTTCGCGTGGAATGCGTAAACCTGCAACATTTTTCCCATCTCTTCCAAAACCGAGCGGGTTTTGACCGTGACAACAGATGGCGATGTACAATATGACATGTACTTAGAAATGCATCATCAAGGACGCGCAGGACATGAAAACGCTGAAGCCATTGTTGAAAGCAACATACCCGAATGATATCTACGAAGATTTGCTCACCAAAATTGTCACCACCAAACAAATACTGAAGGATTTTTAGCCATTCAGGACTCCAAAAGGGCCTGGTTATTTTACAGGACTTAGGAAAAGAGCGTTTCTAAAATTGGAGAGTTCTCCTATGTAGATTTCTCTCTCTATCTCTAAGCCTATCAACAGAAAAAAAACGGTCATCAACCTGTCGTTTATCCAAAACTCAATAGGTCTTCCACCCATTTAGCTGTGCCAAAAGTGTTGATGGTGCGCTCCAAAATAGGAATTGGCTAACCCCAACGAAACCAGGGTGCAGGCGATCAAAATCAACCCGCCTGCTTTTTCACTCTCGAAAAAGTCCTTGAATAGTCGGGTTATTTGCATTTTTTGATTTTATGGTTTTAAAAACTCCTCCGACCAACTATTCAGCAATCTTGATCAATTTAGACGATTCCAAACCACTCGAAGTGCGGATCACCGAGTTGTACACCCCGGCTGGCAGTGCAGCGCCGTCGAAATGCAAGTGGTGTATGCCAGCTGGCAGGCGTCCCAGAATTCGGGCAACCACCACCTGCCCTTTGCTGTTCACCAGAGCGGCTTGCACCTCATCGGGCTGCTGCAAAGCAAATTGCAACACCACCTGGGCGTAAAAGGGATTGGGTGCTGCGACAATCTGCACGATGCCCGAGGGCTGCCGGGTTGCCGTACCCATTTGCGGTGTTGCCGGCGCAAGCGGCGGATATACAGGAGGTACAGACACCGTACCCGGCGACAACCGACGCGAACCGTACAACGTGGCCCAAACCGGACCCACTTCAGTTGTATAGGAAAGTGCCTCAATGTCTGATACAAACACGTATTCGGCTTGTGCCCGTTCTGCCGTGAGGTCCAGCACAAAATAACCGTGGTCTTGCAGTTCTACAAACTTGATGTGCGGATTCAACAACTGGATCACGGCCGGGCCCACAGGAATGGATCCATTAGACGAGGTGATGCTGGTGGTGACAAACTCCACACCTGCAGAGCCCTCGCCTGTTGCGGATACATAGTTGGCCAAAGGCAGATCATTGGCCCATGCGGTATGGATGTCGCCAGTCAATATCACCGCGTTGTTCACGTTTTCCTGTTCAAAAAAATCGTACAGCCGCTGGCGTTGCGCAGGATAGCCGTCCCACTGGTCCGTGTTCAGCACCGCACCGAATGCCTTGAGCGGGGCCATCATCACCTGTTGGCCAAGCACAATCCAGCGTGCGGAGTCTGCCTTAATGCCGTTGGTCAGCCACGCAAACTGGTCTTCACTGATCAGGGTGCGGTCCGGATCATTGATTTGCGGATCATTGGCACCAAGTTGTTCATTACGGCCTTCCAGACGCGTGTCGAGCATATAAAGCGAGACCAGATTACCGAAACCAAACCGACGGTAAATCTCGTCCGGCACCTCTGCGTCTTCGCGTATGGGCATCCATTCCATGTACACTTGTTTGCCCGCTTTTTTGCGCGTTTGCCAGTCTCCTTCGGTAGCTGGCTGGTGGTTTTGCGCCCCGTCAGTCCAGGCATTGTTGGCGGTTTCATGGTCATCCCACACGGCAACGACAGGCAGTTGCTGGTGCATGGCCCTCAAGTCAGGGTCTAATTTATACAAAGAATGCCGGAGCCGGTAATCGGCAACCGTGATGATCTCGGTGGGTGGCTCGTGTTCGCGGTCTAACAGCAAGGATGATGCGCCGTACTCGTAGATGTAATCGCCCAAGTGCACCGCCAAATCCAGCTCGTTTCGGCGGGCCATGTCGCGATAGGCATGGTAATAGCCATTTTGATAATCACTGCAGGACATCACCGCCATCCGAAGGCGGTCTACCTGGCCCACAGGAAGTGTGCGCGTACGCCCAGTCAAAGACTTTACGCCCTGGTAATCAAACTGGTAATAGTACCAGGTATTGGGTTTCAGGCCTGTGGCGTCCACTTTTACGGTAAAATCGCGATCCACATTCGTCGTCGCAGTGCCGCTGTTGACTACATCCTGAAAAAGGGTATCCGTGGCAATGCGCCAATTCACCAGCGCCTGGTTATCGGGTGTCGGCAGGGTCAGGCGCGTCCAGATGATTACCCGGTCGGTAAGCGGATCGCCGGAGGCTACTCCATGGTAAAACGGCACCAAAGTACTATCTGGCATAGAACGAAGCTGCTGACCCGCCAATTGCAGCGAGGAAAGCATCAACATCAAAAAGAGAGAGAAAGAGGGTCGCATTTTGCACATTATTTTGGGTAAAAATAACGCACCCACTGGATACGGAGATTATGGAATTGTTAAATAACACTGAAAATGCCACACAGCACAAGCTACAAGCAAATTTGGTAAAAATTTGTTAAAAAGAGCAATAAAACCTGCTCATGTACCCAATTGTATACACGCCAAAGTTCAGGATGCATTGGGCAGGGTTGTGAATTAAACCCTTACAACTGCCGGAGACGAATGACCTGCTTCGTTATGTATTATTTACTAACCCTGCCGATTTTGTCCGGGCGACTGCACTACCTTAAACTTTAATCTGAGTGGTCCCCCCCCTTTTTTTGCTAACGATTGAAGGCCCCCGGGGTACTCAAATACAAAATTTCACCAACAATACAGGCGCCAGTACCTTTTGTATTCCTCCGGGCGTCTCTCCTCAGCAGGCTACGGTGTCGGTTACTGCGCTGAGCGATCAATGGTGTACCTGTAATACACCGTAAATCTTCTGATTTCTATGCTTTATTGGGTTAATTTTTTAATAATTCAATAAATTTATTTACCAAACTTGTTGCGACGGCGTACTGTTTTCGCAAAGCGGTCAAATGTCATTGTATCCGGTATAAACACCGCACCACATCATCATGTGGTTGTTTGTCCTGGCCATGCCACCTACCTTTACAACCGACATCGAAACGAATCACTATTTTCGCCGCCGCATGGAACAAATTTACTTAGCCCTCATCGAGGATGATCCCGTCATTCGGGAAAGCCTGGCCACGTACTTAGGGGCCCACCCCGCCATTGAAATCAGTACCGTGGCCGACAGTGTAGAGCATTTTTTGGAACAAGTGCAACTCACATTCCGACCCATGCAGGCCGATCTGGTATTGCTCGACATCGGGCTGCCCGGTATGAGCGGCTTGGAGGGCATCCGACATATAAGGCAAAAATGCCCCGATATGGACATTGTGATGCTGACCACCTTTGAAGATGACGACAAAATATTCAAGGCGCTGTGTTCCGGGGCTTGTTCTTACATCACCAAACGCACCCCCCTGAACACCATTCAGGAGGCCGTTTTTACCATCCACAGGGGAGGGTCGTACATGTCGCCGTCTATCGCCCGCAAGGTGGTGCAGCATTTTATGCCCAAAGCGCCCAAAGCAGACGATGTGCTCTCTCCCCGCCAACAGCAGATTGTACAAGGGTTGGTGGACGGCCTGAGTTATAAACTGATCGCCGACAAACTGAGCATTTCCATTGATACGGTGCGCGACCACATCAAGCACATTTACCGGGCTTTGGAGGTCAACAGCAAAGCGGAGGTGATCCGGAAGTCGTTCGATGGGGAAATTTGATTCACAACAAAACAATTTACAATATGTCAGAAGTTTCATTCACCCCTGACTCGGGGTCAGGTTCATTTGGACGCGCCGTCCATGTAAGCGGTCAACACGTTCAACAAATTAAGTCCACCGCGATGTTATCCGCCTTTTTTCGGCGCGAAGACCTGCTCGAATTGCTGGCGCAACAAAATTGCATGGGCCTGCGTCTGTACCCGGCCTTTAACAGTGCCAGACGGTTTTCGCTGTTGGCATTAGCCATTGACTTCGATAGCAGCGACATTGCGTCCTATGGCTTTGTGGCGGAAGGACAGGGCGGCGGCCTTCGCCTGACGGTGCAGCAAGCATCGGGTATGCTGGGCGAGGTACAGAACGTGATGCGCCAAGCTGCACAGGAGGGCCGGGGCGCTTCGACACCGTTATTTACCGGATCGGGCGCAGAAGGCGCACTGTATGCGAAGATGGCGTTCAATAGCGCAGACATCAACAACGCCTTGAATGCGGGTGCTGCGGGGATTCGTTTTTTCTCCACCCGAATCATTTTTGACGCAGGCGGCCAATCTTTCAGTACCTTGGCAGCGGTGGCGGTAGATGCTTCGGGTCAGGAAAGTGGGGAGGCCATGTTAAGCACACTGCCCTGCCCGCCCAATTGTGCCGGCGGCGGTTATATCAATAATTCCTCCACGAATAGTTAAATTATTGGCGAGGCTGTACGCCCTTTTCACACCGTGAACCTGCGCAAAGCATCTTTTTTTCGACTGTGTACCCTGATTGGGTTCCTGTCTATGCACCACGGCATCTGCCACAGCCAGTCGTTTCAGTTTTTTCATCGGCTGTCGCCCAACGAAGGCTTGTCACAAGGTTCAAATGCCTTTGTTTTACAGGATTCGAGGGGTTTTGTGTGGCTCAGTTCCATTGACGGGCTGAACCGCTTCGACGGCAAATCGGTGAAAACCTATAAAGCCGACGGGAAAAACGGCCTGTCGGATAACATCATCACCGGTAATTTTTTTGAAGACCCTTCGGCCAATATTTGGTTTGCTACCCACGAAGGCATTCATTGTTACGTGCGGGAAAAAGATCGTTTTGAACAGTTTCAACTCCTGGACGCACCCGGGCAAAAGATCGAGCAGGAGTATTTTGTCTTTTATTTGGACAAACAACAACAGTTGTGGGTGCGGGCTGGCGGGTACCTGCATTTATTCGACCTGCGCACGCGGCAGGGCAGGCCAATCTGCCCCCTCAGCGGGCGCAGGCAATATGTGGTATGTGATACGCAGGGTATCGTAACCAAAGTAGTGTCGGCCAACATTCCGCCCACGCAGCCTGGTATACTGGTGCTCGACATGACTAACCATGGGCAGGCTACTTCCTTTTTGACAGACCCTGTGCTGGGGCAGCCGGCTGGGCGGTCTTTTGGCGTGTATTGCGAAAGCCCCGACCGTTGGTGGGTAGCCCTGACAACGGGCCTGACAGCCTTTTACCCGCAAAGTGGCAAAGCCGTTTGCTACGACAGGTATGACCATCAGCCTGTTGGAGAGGTTTGGGCGCTTGCGCCCTTGCGCGATTCCATTTTATTGGTATCGACTTCCCTGAAAGGTTTTTTGCTGTTTGACAAAAGCCAACAGCGGTTTATCCGGCAAATACCGGCTACGCCAGACCGAAAACCAGGCCTGGGCCTGCGCAACATCAGCGCGTTTTATGTAGACAAACAGGAAAACCTTTGGATTTCGAGTCCGCGCAACGGCGTAAATTTCACGCAATTGCGCAAACAAAAATTTGAAAAGAAGGAAGTGCTGCAAGGTATGCCCATGACCGCCGTTTTTCAAACAAAAGACGGCGCAGTGTGGTGCAATGGTCCGGCAGACACCGTTTTCCGGTTTTCACCCGACGGCATGCATTCCGAGCGATTTGCCCTGGAATACCCCAAATCGGAGGCGCTTCCCGGCAGGGTTGAGTATTTTTTTGAAGACAAACGGGGCGATCTGTGGGCTTGTCACCAGCGGTTTATGTTTCGTTGGAATCCGTCCAAACGTGTTTTCCAATACACTGGTCCGCTACCGGGTTATGTGCTGGCCGCCTGTCAACTGCCCTGTGGCCCGCTGTTGGTTTCCACGTATGGGGGCATGTATTCGGTTCGCCGCGACGATAAAGGATTATCTTTTGAAAAAGCTGATTTTTTGGATCAATACCAGTCCGAAGCGGCCACCGCTTTGTTCGAAGATCAAAAAAAACGACTTTATTTGGCCCTGGATGCCAACCGCATCGCCATTTTAGAAAAAAAACAGGCGCACTACGAACCCGTTCGCGTCATTGAAAACATCGGTTATGCCCGAGCTTTTTGCGAACAAGGCAATACCTTGTGGGTAGCTACAACCACGGGCATTTTGACAATCAATACCGACGACCTCCGCTTCGAAAAACGCAATGAGGCGGAACACGGCGCGCCCTCGGAAAACTATTACAGCATCGTGCCCGACCGGCAAGGCTATTTTTGGCTCAGTTGCAATCGGGGCATCATCCGCTACCACCCTGAAAAAAAGACTTTTCACCGCTTTACGCTTGCCGACGGCCTTCAGGACAACGAGTTCAATACCAATGCTTTCCTCCTTCAATCCAACGGGCGCATCTGGATGGGCGGCAATCAGGGCATGAACGTATTTGATCCCGATCATATACAAGCCCTGTCTAACCTCCCCCAGGTGCAACTCACCCGGCTGTTGGTCAACGACGAGCCGTTTGAAACGCCGGTGCAGGTGGGCGAACTGCGGGAACTGACGCTCGCGTACCGCGAAAACACCTTTTCTTTCGATTTTGTAGCCCTGGAATACAGCGACCCTGGCACCAATACCTTCCGCTACCAATTGGAAAATTACGACAAAGGCTGGGTAGATGCC
>JBMOHO010000121.1:0-10498 GCA_049317805.1 Saprospiraceae bacterium | reverse complement strand
ATTCCGCATTCCGCATTCCGCATTCCGCATTCCGCATTCCGCATTCCGCATTCCGAAATCCGCATTCAAAAACTCCGCACGGCTTCATCATCCAACTCCCCTTCCCAGCGGGCCACCACGGTAGAGGCCAGGCAGTTGCCGGTGAGGTTGATGGCGGTGCGGCCCATGTCCATGAGTGCGTCGATGCCGAGGATGACGGCGATGGGCCACTCCGGGATGTCGAACTGGTTGACGGTGGCCGCCAGGATGACCAAAGAGGCGCGGGGCACGCCGGCTACGCCCTTGGACGTGAGCAGCAGGGTGCCCATCATGGCCAATTGGGTGCCCCACGACAGTTCGATGCCAGCAGCCTGCGCACAAAACACCGATGCCAAAGACAGGTACAGCGTGGTGCCGTCGAGGTTGAAACTGTAGCCTGTGGGCAACACAAACGACACAATGTTGCGCGGCACGCCAAATTTTTCCATAGACTCCATGGCCAATGGCAGTGCGGCCTCCGAACTGGCTGTGGCAAACGCCAAAGACGCCGGCTCGCGCACCGCTTTGAAAAACTTGCCCACCGGCACTTTGATGATCCACAACACAGGTATAAACACCAGGAGCACAAAGGCAATGAGGGCCACGTACAAGGTGCCCAGGAGCTTGAGCAGGTTCCACACCACATCAAAACCCATAGAGCCGATGGTGTATGCCATGGCGCCACCCACCGCCAGGGGGGCGGCCTGCATGATGATGTTTACAAATTTGAACATCACCTCGGTGAGCGATTCAATCCACAACAACATGGTTTCCCGGTACGGCTCGTCTACCTGCCGCAGCGCAAATCCGAACAGCAAGCTGAACACCACAATTTGCAACACCGCGCCCTCGTAGACCATCTTGGCTACGTTTTCGGGGAAAATGTGCATGATCACGTGCTTCCAGTCTTGCTTGACTTTAGATGGTGGGGGCGACAGTTCTTTGCCGTTGAGCAGGAGCTTGTACGTATTTTTGGTAGTGTCTACGCTGGCGGTGAGTTGGGCACCGCTGATGGCCACGGGGTCGCTCACCACGGCTTGTACCTGCACGCCTTTGCCCGCCTGGGTCCAGTTGATGGCCAGCAGACCCACAAACAAGGCAATGGCAGTGGCGACAAGAAAATACGAGAACGCCTTGACGCTCATGCGCCCCACCTGGGCCGAGTCTTTCTGCCCGGCAATGCCCACCACGAGGGTGCCGAACAGCAGCGGCGCAATGATGGTTTTGATGAGTTGGATGAATATTTTGCTCAAAAACTCGAGCTGAGCCCCTATTTTCGGAAAATCGATGCCGAATTCCAGGCCGATGACCATGCTCAGCAGGATCCAGGTGGTCAGGTTGTTGTTCAGCCAGCCAAAATAGCACAGGGCACCAATGGCCCACCACCGCATGGCGGTCAGGATGTTGGGATCAATATTGATGCCGGTGTAGTAGTGCAACAGGTGTATGCCGGTGACCACCGCCACGCTGATGAGGGCAAATACTAAGGACTTGGGAAGGGTCATGTTTTCAAAAAGGATAGGACAGGCCGCAAGTTATGGCATTACAACGGAATGCGCGGCAACATCTCCCTAATCCAAAGGGTGTACTGTTTTGCCGATGGATGCAACTGATCCGTGGCCACCAAATTGGGCTGCGACACGCCCTGTCGGGAAATGCCGGTGACGTTCACGTACAGCACTTTATACCGGGTGGAAATGTCGTAATTGATGGCGTTGTACGCGTCTATGGCTTTTGAAATGGCGCCGGGATTAAACGAGCCCTGCCCGTATGGCGTATAGGCCCAGTCGGGAATAGACAACACGACCACCCGGTTTTTCCGGTTGCCGGCAAACACCAGCGCCTTTTGGAGGAGTTGTTCAAACTCTTTGCGGTACACTGCCGTATCTTTGTTTTGATACTGGTTGTTGACGCCGATGCAGAGGGTGACCAGGCTAAACAGGCTGTCCTGAATATCAGTACTGCCATTGATGTTGCTGAGGAGTTGATCGGTGCGCCAGCCTGTTTGGGCAATGCTCCGCACACCGGATACTTGTATGCCGCGTTGCATCAGGCTGTCAGCCAACTGGTTGGGGAAGTTGCCACCCGGGTCAACGCCTTGCCCTTTGGTGTACGAATCGCCCAGTGCCAGGATGTCCACTTTTTCCGGAACAGATGGCGGCGGGGGAAGGATGGGATCGTCGGTGTCGTCGTGTTTACAAGACATCATCGACAGCAGGAGCAGCAACAAAATGGGAAAAAAAGGCATGTTAAAACCAGTTATTTCAACGTAAAACGACAAAATAATGCAAACGGCTTTTGTTGGCAAAAGTTTATGCAGCAAAATGGGCCTTTTTTAAAAAACATTTCCGTTTTTTACGGTCATGAATCGATACCGCTTTTGGTTTGCCGCTATTTTCTGTTTTTGCCTTTCAGGCAATGTTTTCGCCACCCACATTGTCGGTGGCGAAATGACGTATACCTGTTTAGGCAACAACCAGTACGAAATCACCCTCACGGTATACCGCGACTGCTACAACGGGGTGCCGTGGTTTGACAATCCGGCATACGTGGCCATTTACAACGCAAACTGGGTGCAAGTGGGTACGACACAACAATTCGGCCTGAATTTCAGCGTCAATGACACGCTCCCCATTACCTTGAGTAACCCTTGCCTCATTGCGCCGCCCGATGTGTGCGTACACCGCACGGTGTACAAGAGAATAGTTACCCTCCCCTTTTCGCCAGGGGGCTATACCATTGTGTACCAACGTTGCTGCCGAAACCAACTGATCCGCAACACGCCCGATCCGCTCAACACGGGCATCTCCATCATCGCCGAAATTGACGAGCGTGCCCTCCAGGAATGCAACACCGGCGCCACCTTCAACTCCTGGCCGCCGGTAGCCATTTGCGTCAATGAACCCATCAATTTCGACCATGCAACTGGCGATGCCGACGGCGATTCGTTGGCATACCGGCTTTGTACGCCTTTAAACGGTCCAGACTCGCTTATCCCAAGGCCAAACCCGCCTTTTGCCGGTCCGTATGAAGAAATCGTGTGGACCAGCCCAACGTATAGCCTCAACAATGTGCTGGGCGGCACACCGCTCACCATTGATCCTTATACCGGTTTTATGACGGGTGTCCCCAACACCTTGGGGAATTTTGTGGTCGGCGTATGCGTGGATGAATACCGCAACGGCACGGTCATTTCCACTACCCGCCGCGATTTTCAGTACAATGTGTCTGATTGCGGCAAACCGTATTCTTCCTTTTTTGTCCCGGAAGTCACGTGCGATACCCTCGGTGTGTTTTTTCAGAACAACAGCCCGAACGGAACCGCTTATCGCTGGTATTTCGACTGGCCGAACAATTTCAACTCCAGCACCCTGAATTCTCCTGTCCACTATTTTCCAGATACCGGCGCGTACACCATCGCGCTTATTGTGCAACCGGATGATCCCTGTTCAGACACCTCGTATCAAACCATTCAGCTCACCAACCGGTTTTTGGACGCCGGCGCCAACTACACGCTCGGCCCATGCGATGCCCAGGGCCTGGTCATCAACGCGTTTGACCTGAGCACCGACACGGTTTCCGGCGTATCCGATTGGGAGTGGACGGTGTACCAAAACGGCGTTCCCATTGCCGTGGTCGCAGAGCAAAACCCCACCTTTACACTGCCGGAAGCGGCCAATTATGTGTTGCAATTGATTTCTACGGCTGGCAACGGCTGTCCGGATACCGCTTATGTGTCGCTCTATCCGCCCATTCCGCCTGTGAATGCCCTGCCTCGGAACCTGATCATTTGCGAAGGCGACTCGGTGCGGCTTTTTCCGGGGGCCGACCCGGCGTTTACCTACATCCGGTCGCCAGCCAATACGCTGGACAATCCGCAGTTGCCCAACCCACTCGCTTTCCCGGATGTCGGCACCCAGTACAACGTGACCATCAGCGGAAATGGCCCCTGCGTGTTAAACGGTGTTGTAAATGTACAAGTGGTCTCCAATGCCGATACCGTGGCGGTACAAGCCAACCCGGATTTGATTTTGCCGGGCATGAGCAGCCAATTGACGGCCTTGTTCACGGGCGCTTCCGCGTATGCATGGAGCCCGGCAAACACCTTGTCGGCCCCGTCTGGCGCTGTGGTGCAGGCATCGCCCACCACCACCACGACCTATTACGTCAAAGCCGATTTATCCGGCGGATGCGCGGCACTGGGCGAAGTGACGGTTCGGGTGCGCGATTTTTCCTGCGAGGAGCCGTTTGTGTTTTTCCCCAATGCATTTACCCCGAACGGAGACGGTGAAAACGACAAACTCAAACTGGAAGGCCTGTTTGTAGAGGCAGTTTACTGGGTGGTGTACAACAGGTGGGGCGAAAAGCTATTTGAAGCGGACGCCCTTGACGATGCCTGGGACGGCAACTTCAACGGCCAACCCCAACCGGCCGAAACCTACGGGTATTACCTGCGGGTGGCCTGTGTGGGCGGTTTGGTGTCTGAACGCAAAGGCAACGTGTCGTTGTTACGTTAGTGGATAATTTTTGATTTCCACGATGCTGGTTGGGATGTACATGCCCGCCTGTTTGAGGTCGCGGAGCGTGCGGATGATGATGTCGCTCTTCAATGCGAGTGCCGACACCGATGTGCCTGGCAGGAACACCCAGTAGTGTACCGTCATTTCCATGGCATTGGGGCTCAGGTTGGACACAAAAGCCATGGGCATTTTGCCCTCGCTCCTCACCACCTCATCGTATGTATGCATGCCGTCCTGGATGATTTGGATCGCCTGCTCGGGGTCGCTGTGGTAGTCCAATCCAATCTTGAATTCATAGCGCATATACCCGTCTATGGTGTAGTTCTGCAGCGGATTGTTGATGAGCGCATCGTTGGGCAGGTAAATGTCTTTCCCGTCAAAGGTCTTGATGTGCGTCTGGCGCAGGGTCATGTCGGTCACTACGCCTACCATACCTTGCGATTCAATCACATTGCCCACTTTAAACGGCTTGCTGAACGCCATGACCACGCCGGAAAAAAAGTTTTTGCCAATGTCTTGCATGGCCAAACCCAGCACAATGGTCAAAACTCCTGCGCCCGCCAGCAGCTTTTCGGATATGTGCCCCAATCCCCAAACGCTGAACATGAGCAGCACCCCGATAAGCACCACGATCACCTGAGACACGCGTCCAATGAAATTGGCAATCAGTGGATCATCAGCGTACCGTTTGATCACACGGCGCACCAACCGCTCCGACAAACCCGCCAGCACAACAAACACCAGCATCACCACCAAACCAGCAGCGAATTCGGGTAGAAAGTGCAAAAATTTGATCCAGAAATCCCGAATCATTTGCCCAAACCCAGCAGACTCCATGTATGAACAGGTTATTTATTCGCCGCAAATAAACAAATAAACTACCCCCTTCAATTCAACAACGTCACAAACCCCTTAAATTCAAAGGGTTCTCCCCTCGGGCCGGTGAACGTCACCACGTACACGTATACGCCCTGGGGCGACATGCCAGCCGAATTCATGTACCGACCGTTCCAGCCTACATTGGGATTGTTCGTTTCAAATACCATTTCGCCCCAACGGTTCCAAATGGCCATTTGAAAATTGCGCGATCCCTCAAGGTAGCCTTTTCCGAAAAAATCATCGTTCGAGCCATCGCCGTTGGGTGTAAACGCATTGGGCATGTACCAGCGCACTTCAGGCCTTATGTCAAAACAATGGGTGATGGAATCCTTGCAGCCTTCCGGGTGCGTCACCACCTGCAGCACGCACACCCGACCGGTATCCGGAAATGTGTATGTGGGGTTGCGTTCATTGGTCGTTTCAAAACGGTCCAATTGCCAGAACCAGCGGTTGGCGCCTACCGACTGGTCTGTAAACCGGATCGTATTGTTGAAATTACTGATCAAACTGTCCGGAAAATACGTAAAACCGGCGGTAGGAGAAGGCTCGGCGCGAATCAGGTTGGGGAACGTATCAGTGATGAAACAACCAATGGGCGACGTGATGGCCACGCTCACCGTGTACACCCCTGGCTGCAGGTAAGTGTAGCTGGGGCTGATCGGGCCGTTTTGGATGGTGCCATCGCCAAAATCCCAAATGATGGTGTACGTGTCATCAATAGGCGTAGACAGGTTCGTAAACGTGATTTCCGTTGGAATACAACCAATATACGAGCTGGGTTTCAATATGATGACGGGCGGTGCTGGAAACCAGTTGATGACCTTGGTGGTGTCTTTGCTGCAAATGTTTTTGTCGGTCACCCGCAAATTTACAGGATGGTCTCCTGGTATAAGGTATTGGTAATTAGGGTTTTGTTGTTTAGAGTTGCCGCCAGGTACCCCAAATTTCCAGTCCCAGGCCTTCAGGCCCACCACACTGCTCGACAAATCGGTGAAAGCCACCGGCCCGGCGATACAGGTATCGTACACAAAAGAAAAATCGGTCGAAACCGGAGGGTATACATCTACAAAAATGCGCGCCGTGTCGCTGCACTGCGAACCCGGGTTCAGGTACAAAAACCCCTGGTAGAAGCCGGTGTCCGGAAAAACAACCGTCGCATTCCAATTGACCGAATCCACAAACACATCGCCATTGTTAAAGGAAAACTCCCAGCGGAAATAGTCGATAAAACTTTGATCCTCACTGGTGTTTTCAAATGTGACGGAGCGGCTGCCGCACGATTTTACCCGGAATCGCTGCGATCCAAGCGATATGAAAGAGTCGGTTTCTATGGTAGCAAACACGGCCGGCTCACAATCGGTGACATTGAACTGGAAATCGCGGCGTATGGTGGACATCAACACGCCGTTGCGAAATTCCTGAACGCATACGCCCACCACAAACTGCCCCAAAATATTGGGCGTGCCGCTGATCACGCCCGTTTGGGAGTTGATGGTGATCTGCGGGTTGCCGCCCATGGGGTTGGTTGGGGTAAACGTAGGCACCGTAAACGGCACATTGTCGAACGGCGGTCCGCAAGGCGGATCAGGCGCCGCGCCGTTGCATGACTTGAGCACGGATTGGGGCGAAAGCAGCGGCCCGCCACCCGCCAGGGGGCTGCAAAAGCTGTACACCAGTTGGTCGCCGTCGGCATCTACCGCGCCGTGGTCAAACAGCAAGGCAAAGTTGTTGCAGATAAACACCGGCGGAAAGTCTTTGAACACCGGGCTGTTGTTGCAACCTGCCTGAGCAGCCGGGGTAATTTCTACCATAAACGTAGCGCCCACACCCCCCGGGTCCACAATGTTGTTGATCGTGATGTTGCGGCAGCAACGCTGGTACACCATGAAGTAGCTCGCATTTTGCAAAATGGGCAAGTCCCTTGTAAATACGTAAGTCGCTTGCTCTACGCACCTGTTGGGAATGTCTTTTACGCAATCGGGTGTATCGGGAATAATCCGAATTTCATCAATGGTACCCAGGTTGCAGGCGCCCTGCCCGGCAATGCAAAAGTCTTCAAACAGGGCGTTTGCTGCCGTCGTACCGCGGTAAATGGCCATTTGGGCCGGCTTGTCAAAATCGGCGCCGCCACCGTTGCAGTCGCGGTAAATTTTCATCGTAAACCGATAGCGGTTCACGCCTGGTGTGATCTGGCCCAGGCATTCGTACGTAATTTCGCCTCCAATGATGTGCATGGCCTGCGAAAACAGCGGAAACAGGGTTAAAAGACATGCCAAAACAGCCCTTGCCGGGATAAAACGAGCCATGTATCGTCGGTTGAATGGAAATATTAATTTTGCACCTGCCAAGTAACGCACTTTTCAGTTCAACGGTTCTTGAACAAGCCGATATCTGAACCAAATCGTAAAACTAAGCACAAAGTTGTCCCGTTCGGCCAAAAAAATCAACCCTTGTCTTTTCCTGTCTTTTTTATCCTTAACCCCATTCCTCGATGTTCCTGTTGCGCGACGATATCAACGAAATTACCCGCATTCTTCAACAAGGCGGCATCATCTGCTACCCCACCGACACCATCTGGGGCATTGGATGCGACGCCACAAATCCCGAAGCCGTCCAACGTGTTGCCATCCTCAAGGCACTGCCTCCTAAATCCGGTATGGTGTGCCTGGTGAGCGACCTGGACATGCTCAAGTCCATCACCGAAACCGTACACCCCCGGTTGGAAACCCTGCTCTCCTTCCACACCCGACCACTCGACATGCTGTATCAAAGGGTTTCAGGCCTCGCGCCCGATGTGTACGGCCCCGACGGTACCGTGGCCATACGGCTGGCGCAAGACGATTTTACCCAGCTCCTCCTCAAAGCAATCGGCAAACCCCTGCTCGCCACCGCAGCTTGCCTCCACAACGAACCCTGGCCGCCCACGTTTGGTGCCGTCAGCAGCGCCATTTTGGGTGGCGTCGATTATGTGGTGAAATACCGGCAAGACGACCGCACTCCGCAAGAGCCGGCTCCTATAGCCCGTCTGGACAAACACCTGGAGCTGGAATTTTTGCGCGAGTAAGCCTTGCAAGCGCATTATTGAACAACGATTGTTCCGGACTTGACCCAGTGGTCGGCGGTGACGGTCCAAAAATACAATCCACGGAGTTCCTCCGGCAGTTCAATGTCCTGGTATTTGGCGCCGTCACTTAACGGTTGTAAGACCACTGTCCATTTCAGCAGGCAAATCAAAGTCCGCCCCTGGGCTCCCACAATCCCGGTAAAGCGTCATTACAAAACGGTAACGGTTGACACCGGGGCTGATGAGCCCTTCACAGGTGTATTGGATATCACCACCGACAATGTGGTTTCCAAACGACCAAAAAGGCGCGAAAAAACAAATCAAGAGGAAAGAGGGGGCTTTGGAAATCATGGGCGTTTTTTGTGTTCAAAAGTACCGGCTTTTCCGCGCGACATCACTTTTAATGCCTCGTAATGACCATTTTAGCAAAAAATGACCGAAATCATCTGTCCGGGTGAGGCATGTATACCCTTGAGACCCCGACGGATGGTAAACTTTGCCGCTTGAACCACGCCCACTCCGATTTGTTAAGCTTTTGTTTTCTTTGAGCCTTTCTGTCCAAACGCCGTGCACAGACAACTAGAGGCCCATTTCCTGTTTATCAACCTATGCCAGCAACACCCGTCGAAACCGACATCCTGATCATTGGCGCAGGGCCCGTAGGCCTCTTTGCCGTGTTTGAAGCCGGTCTGCTCAAAATGCGTTGCCACCTCGTGGATGTGCTCCCGCAAGTGGGCGGCCAGCTCACCGAAATTTATCCGAAAAAACCCATCTACGACATCCCGGGCTATCCGAGTGTGCTCGCAGGCGATCTGGTGCAAAACCTGATGCAACAAATCGCGCCGTTTAACCCCGGTTTTACGCTCGGTGAACGCGCCGACACCCTGGAAAAACTGGAAGATGGCCGCTGGCAACTCACCACCGATCGCGGTACCGTACTCCGGGCGCCCGCCATGTTCATCGCCGGCGGTTTGGGGTGTTTCGAACCCCGCAAACCACCCATTGACAACATCGATCATTTTGAAGACCACGGTGTGGAGTACTTCGTGCGCAACCCCGAATTGTACCGCAATAAGCGCGTCGTGATTGCCGGCGGCGGCGACTCTGCGCTCGACTGGACCATCTTCCTCGCCGATGTGGCCGAACAGGTCACGCTCGTGCACCGCCGAACAGAGTTTCGAGGCGCTCCGGATTCTGTCGAAAAAGTACTCGAACTGGCTCATGCCGGTAAAATCAAGCTGATCACCAACGCGCAAGTCGTGTCACTTCAGGGCAATGGCTTGCTCCAGGGCGTACGCATTGAACACGATACCGAAGGTACATTCGACCTGCCGACCGATCATTTTGTGCCGCTTTTCGGGCTTACGCCCAAACTTGGCCCCATTGCCGACTGGGGACTTCAGGTCAACAAAGGCGCCATTGAAGTGGATACCCTCGATTACCGCACCAATGTGCCGGGCATTTTTGCAATCGGCGACATCAACACCTACCCCGGCAAACTCAAACTGATCCTTTGCGGCTTCCACGAAGCCACCCTGGCCTGCCAGTCGGCTTTTGACCTCGTATTCCCCGGCCGCAAACGGTCGTTCAAATACACCACCGTCACCGGTATAGAAGGCCTCGCTTCCTGATGGATATTCAAGTAACTGTCATAGACCGCGAGGGTGCCGCTCACGTCCTCGCTGCGCCCACCGACATGA
The DNA here is from genome assembly GCA_049317805.1 of Saprospiraceae bacterium. Lineage (GTDB taxonomy): Bacteria > Bacteroidota > Bacteroidia > Chitinophagales > Saprospiraceae > M3007. The sequence continues at coordinate 317 of JBMOHO010000121.1, read as the reverse complement.
ACATGAGCATGATGGAACTGTGCAAAAGCTACGACCTGCCCGTGGAAGGCACCTGCGGCGGCATGGCCTTGTGCGCATCGTGCCACCTCTACGTATTGAGCGACCATGAGCTCCCCGCTCCCGGCGACGATGAACTCCACATGCTGGATTCGGCTTTTTTCGTCAAACCCAACAGCCGATTGGGTTGCCAAATCAGGCTGGCCGATGCTTTGGAAGGGCTTGTTGTGGCGTTGGCACCAGTTTGAATGCGGAATGCGGAATGTTTCAGATTGGGTGTTGGCATTGGAGGCGCGCGTGCTACACCCCAACTGACTTCC
>JBMOHO010000120.1:0-10515 GCA_049317805.1 Saprospiraceae bacterium | reverse complement strand
GTGGTCGCCCGTAACGTGGTCGCCCGTAACGTGGTCGCCCGTAACGTGGTCGCCCGTAACGTGGTCGCCCACAAAACCATCAATCCACCACCCGAACCTCCACCCGCCGGTTCATGGCCCGGCCGGCATCGGTGTTGTTGTCGCCAATGGGCATCTGGAAGCCATAGCCCTTCCAAGCGAGTTGCCTTTCGGGTACACCAAGATCAACAAGGCTGCGCCAAACGGCCTGGGCGCGCACTTCGGACAATTGTTGATTGACGGTCGGATCGCCGCTGGAATCGGCGTGGCCACCCACCTCTACCCGAAGAGCCGGATCGTTTTTCAACACATCCGCTATGGGGCGCAGGCGCTCAGCCGCCGCAGGCTTGAGGGTGGCGCTGTTGACGTCAAACAACACAGCGGCTTCCAGCACCACGTTTTTTTGAAGGTAAAACGACCGTGCAGGGTCGTCTGCAGGCACTTCCAGCACCGCAAAATCGTCGACTAAAAAGTATGCCACCCGGCGTTTGCAAGACCGCCCGGGGGTTTCCTTGCTGCGCAAATTTTCCTGGTCAAATGCTTCACGGTCGGTGGCCGACATGGGGATGTCCGTCACCGCATCGGAGTAAAAGTTGCCAAAAACAAAGTACCGGTACGGATGTCGGGCCACGAACGTAAACTGCAGCTTTTGCCATTGGCCGTCGGGCATGTCCACGGTATCGGCCCTGTTCAGCTGAGGCCTGAGTGGAACTACCTCCTGGGTGCGCATAAAGTCCTCTTTGGGGTTGATGGGATTTTCGGAGAAGTGAAAACCGAGGTTTCCGCAAGACAGGGGCACGATGAGCGCCGGGTTGCCGTAAATGGTGCTCAGGTGGCGGCGGGCAAGGTCGCGGTTCAGTTGAATCCACACGCTCACCCGATATACCGAGCCGACAACCAGGGGTTTGGCCAATTGGCCTTGCAGAAACTCGTGGTAATCGGTGTGGAACATGTTGTCGTAAAATGGGTGGTACAAAATCAGCCCCACCATGCGTTTGCCCCGGTGCGGCACCGGAAAGTCTGTGCAGCCGGCAAACGAAGAATCGTGCTCCAGCACATCGGGTGTTTGTACCTCAAAGGTTTTCCAGGCCTCCAGGCCCTGGTTCACGGCCACCGATTTGCCTGCAAACGTGCAAGGGATGAGCAAATTGCGCTTCACCGCATCGGGCAGCAGGCGTTCAAAGCCGCCATTGACCACCAAATTTTGCCCATGCGAGTGGCTGCCCACCCAACAACATAAAAACACAAGGGCCACCCGAAGAACCACTTGCGGCCGGCATTGCAAGAAATGATTCATATTTATAAAATTCATTTTTTTAAAAAACTGATTTACAATTTATTAAAAGCTTTTGTCGCCTTGTATTTTTTCTCATTTTTGTTTGATTAAATCGAAAAATTATTGTATCTTTGCACCCTTATGAAAGACCCACAAGAGAAGACAGAAGCGATTGACAATCAACTCGCTGCAAGTGGCAGCGGTGATTATGGCGCAAGCAGCATTACCGCCCTTGAAGGCCTGGAGGCCGTACGGAAGCGCCCGGGCATGTACATCGGCAGCACGGACGCCAAGGGCCTGCATCACCTCGTCTGGGAGGTTATTGACAACTCCATAGACGAACACTTAGCCGGTTATTGCTCACACATCAACGTCACCATTCACCCGGACAACAGCATCACCGTAACAGACGACGGCCGGGGCATTCCCACGGGCATGCACCCCAAGTTGCAAAAATCGGCACTGGAGGTGGTCATGACCGTGTTGCACGCAGGCGGCAAGTTCGACAAAAATACGTATAAGGTGTCTGGCGGTTTGCACGGCGTGGGTGTTTCCTGCGTAAACGCCTTGTCTGATCACCTGCACGCCGTGGTGTACCGCGAGGGCAAGGTGTTCGAACAGGAATACAGCAAGGGGAAACCGCAGTACGATGTACGCATGCTGGGCGATACGGACAAGCGGGGAACCAACATCACATTTCACCCCGACCCCGAGATTTTTGAAACGATCGACTACAAGTTCGATACGCTCGCGCACCGCATCCGCGAGCTGGCTTTTTTGAATAAAGGCCTGTATCTGTCGCTGACCGACGAACGAGAGCCTGAAAACGGTGGTTTCCGCACCGAGGCGTTCCATTCGGAAGGCGGTTTGCAGGAGTTTGTGGAATGGCTCGACGAGAGCAAGCAAAACCTGATCGAAAAACCCATTTACATCACGGCCAACGAAGAAAACGTGGATGTGGAAGTGGCGATGCTGTACAACACCTCTTACTCGGAGAACGTCCTTTCGTTTGTCAACAACATCAACACCCGTGAAGGGGGTACACACGTCAGCGGTTTCCGCCGCGCACTTACCCGGGAGTTCAAAAAATATGGCGATGACAACGGGTTTTTCAAAAAGCTAAACTTTGCCGTATCAGGCGAAGACTTTATGGAGGGCCTCACGGGCATCATTTCGGTAAAAGTGCCCGAACCCCAGTTTAAAGGCCAAACCAAAGGCGAGTTGGGCAACTCGGAAGTGCTCGGCATCGTGAGCCGCGCTGTAGGTGACGCGCTGAAGGTGTTCCTTGAAGAAAACCCGGGCCAGGCCAGGCGCATCATCGACAAGGTGGTGCTGGCTGCCACCGCCCGCAATGCCGCCCGCAAGGCCCGCGAAATGGTGCAGCGCAAAGGCGCGCTCACCGGTGGCGGTTTGCCGGGCAAACTGGCCGACTGCGCCAGCAGAATTCCGGCCGAAAGCGAAGTGTTCCTCGTCGAGGGCGACTCCGCCGGTGGCACCGCCAAACAAGGTCGCGACCGCCATACGCAGGCCATTTTGCCGCTGCGCGGTAAAATCCTGAACGTGGAAAAGGCCATGGAACACAAAATTTACGAAAACGAGGAGATCAAAAACATCTTCACCGCCCTCGGTGTAAGTGTGGGTGAAAACGAAGAAGGCCACCGAATCCTCGTGACCGACAAGCTGCGCTACCACAAAATTGTGATCATGTGCGACGCCGACATCGACGGCAGCCACATCACTACCCTGATCCTTACCTTTTTCTTCCGCTACATGCGCGAACTCATCGAAAAAGGCCACGTATACATTGCACAGCCGCCACTTTACTTAGTCAAAAAGGGGAAAAACCAGCGCTACTGCTGGAACGACAAAGAACGCAAGGCTGCTACTGCCGATTTCTCCGGTGGACGAGAAGACGATGATTCGGTAAAAGTGCAGCGCTACAAGGGTCTGGGCGAAATGAATGCCGAGCAACTCTGGGAAACCACCATGGACCCCAGGTTCCGCATCCTCAAGCAGGCAAACATAGAAGACGCCGCTGAAGCCGACCGGATATTCAGCATGCTCATGGGCGATGAAGTGCCTCCTCGGAGGGCATTCATTGAGGCCAACGCGAAATACGCCAAAATTGACGTGTAATGCCTTGCTAAAGAATGCAATAGAAAAAAGAGTTGGCTATACAGCCAACTCTTCCACCAGTTGTGAAATCTGCGCGAGACGGTCTTTGTTCAGCGCGTAGTAAATGAACTTCCCGTTGCGGTCCGTTACCACTACGCCAGCCTTGCGCAGAATAGCCAGGTGCTGGCTGGCTACGCTTTGCTCCAAACGCATTTTGATGTAAATGTCGGTCACCGTCATGCTGCCATTTTCTTCCAACAGGTCGATGATGCGCTGGCGCAATTTGTGGTTAATGGCTCTTAATACCAATACGGCTTTTTTCAGCTCCTGGTAATCAAGCTTGGCCAACTCGTTGTTGTGTTTCAATTCGACCGGTTCGGTCTTTTGCCTTCCCATACAATATGTTTTAAGAAAAAGGTTTAAGGGAAAAATGGATCGGGGCTTTGCTTCGAAGGCAGGTAACCGGCCGCCCCAACCGTCGGTTACATAAAATAAAGGATTAAACCATAAATACTGAATTTACACACGAAATTAGTGCTTTTTGTAATTATGTAAAAATTTTTAAATGTTTTTTTTGTTAATAATGTTTTTTAGTGGATTCGGTAATGTTTGGAGCTTTCATATAAAAAGGTTCAAATTGTATAATGTTTTCATAATCAATATTTTGATATTTTTGCTCTGCTATGGCAACAAAGTGTGCCGCTGAACACCTCAACGCTGGCAACATGACCGATGGCTCAAAGAAAGACGCCGATCCTGTTTTATACACGCCGTTGCCTGACAGAATCAACCTGTTTCCGGTAAAGTATTCACGCACTTGCTCTTCAAATTCACAAAACAAATTGTTTTCAAATATGAGTGGCTGAGTCGGCAACAGTTGGCGACCAGACTGGTCAAACAAGGCTGTCCAAACTTCCATGCGCCGGGCATCAATCATGGGCAGCATACCATATGGTGCCTGATCAGGGAATGGGTGCTTGTGCGCACTCGCCAGCGCCAGCGCCTGAAGCGTATCCACTGCAATAAACGGTATGTTTAACGCGTAAGCCAGTCCTTTGGCGGTAGAAGCGCCCACCCGGAGCGACGTATACGACCCCGGGCCACGGCTCACGGCCACAGCATCCAGATCGGACAACCGGACGCTGGCATCGCGGCAACTCTGTTCGATCAACAAGGTCAATACCGATGCATGTCGATTGGCTTCCAGCTCTTCTGTCAGCGCCCGCAATTGACCGTCAACAGACACCGCTACAGAGCAAACGTCCGTGGCGGTTTCCAGCAACAACAGTTTGGCCATGCTGCATTAGTTATCGAGCAGGCTGCTGCCCATGATGATGCCACCGCCCACCACGTCGTCGCCTTCATAAAAAACAGCGCTCTGGCCGGGTGCAATGCCCTTGACGTTGGCATGAAAAACCACTTCAAGATCGGCGCCCACCGGACGTACCGTGCCGATCGTGCCCGCGTCGCGGTAGCGAATTTTGGTGAGGGCTTCTATGCCCGATTCGGGTAAATGGTCGTATTTCATGAGGTTGACTTTGCCCACCATCATGCCGTTTCGGATCAGATCCGATTCTTTGCCCAACACCACGGTATTGTTCTCCGGCCGGATTTCCGTCACATACATGGGCTCGCCAAAAGCCAAACCAAGGCCTTTGCGTTGCCCAATGGTATAAAAAGGATACCCTTCATGCGTACCCAGCACCTGCCCTTCTGTATCCACAAATGTGCCGCCTTTTACTTGTTCTTCCAGCCCGTCGACGCGGCGTTTGAGAAATCCCCGGTAATCATTGTCGGGGACAAAACAGATTTCGTAGCTCTCCGGCTTGTTGCTCAGTTCGAGGTATCCGCGTTCTGCGGCCATGGCCCGCACTTCTGGTTTGGTAAACGTGCCCAGGGGCATGCGCGTGCGCGCAAGGCAGGCCTGGCTAAGCCCCCACAGCACGTACGACTGGTCTTTCTGGCGGTCGCGGGCGCGGGTGACATAGTAGCGGTCGTCCAATTGATTGATGATGCCGTAGTGGCCTGTGGCGATGAACTCGCAGTCAAGCATATCGGCCCGGCGCAGCAGGCTATTCCATTTAATGTGGGTGTTGCACAACACGCAAGGGTTTGGCGTTCGGCCGGCCATGTATTCATCCACAAAATTGTCGATCACATAATCGCCAAATTCTTCGCGGATATCCACGATAAAGTGGTGAAAACCCAGCTTTACAGCTACCGTTCTGGCGTCGTTGATGCTGTCGAGTGAACAACAGCCCGTTTCTTTGTGTGAACCGCCGGAAGTGGCATAATCCCACGTTTTCATGGTGATGCCCACCACCTCCCAGCCTTCCTCATGCAGCAATACGGCAGTCATCGTGCTGTCGATGCCGCCAGACATGGCTACCAGTGCTCTTCCTTTTTTAGACATAGTCTATTTAACAGTTGAGGAGTTGAAGAGTTGAGGAGTTGAAGAGTTGAGGAGTTGAAGAGTTGAGGAGTTTAGGAGTTACACGTATCGTTGGACTTCTTCGGCGCTCACTACGTGGTCGCATAGGATAAAGAGGCGCTCAACGACGTTGGCAAGTTCCCGGATGTTGCCCGTCCAGTTGTGGTCTTTCAGGGCTTCAATGGCTTCGGGGGTGAACACTTTTGGGGCGTGGCCGTAGTCGTCGGCAATTCGGCGGTTAAAATGCTCGAGGAGGAGCGGAATGTCGTCGCGGCGGTCATTCAAGGAAGGCACTTGCACCACAATGACGGCGAGGCGGTGGTAGAGGTCTTCGCGGAAACGGCCGTCTTCAATTTCCTGTTTGAGGTCTTTGTTGGTAGCCGCCAACACCCGCACGTCTACTTTGATTTCTTTGGAATCGCCCACGCGGGTGATTTTGCTTTCCTGCAGCGCGCGCAGCACCTTGGCCTGGGCGTCGAGGCTCATGTCGCCGATCTCATCCATAAACAGGGTGCCGCCGTTGGCCTGTTCAAATTTGCCGGGCCGGTCGGCCACAGCGCCGGTAAAAGAGCCTTTTTTATGGCCAAAGAGTTCACTTTCGATGAGTTCGGCCGGAATGGCTGCGCAGTTGACCTCAATGATGGGGCCATCGGCGCGGTTGCTTTTCTGGTGTATCCAGCGGGCCACGAGTTCTTTCCCGGTGCCGTTTGGGCCGGTGATGAGCACGCGGCTGTCGGTGGGTGCTACCCGGTCGAGCAGGCGTTTGATCTCCAGGATGGGTGCGCTCTCGCCGATCATGACCACGCCTTTTTGGGCGCTTTTGACCTGTTTTTGCAACACGCGGGTGGTGTTCACCAGGTCAGCCTTTTCCATGGCATTTCTAATGGTGATGAGCATGCGGTTGAGGTCGGGTGGCTTGGAAATGTAGTCGAATGCACCTTTTTTCACGGCGTCCACGGCGGTTTCGATGTTGCCGTGTCCACTGACCATCACAACAGGCGTTTCGGGCGACAGAATTTGCAGGCGTTCCAGCGCTTCAATGCCGTCCATCTTGGGCATCTTGATGTCCATGATGATCACATCGTATTTTTCTTTTTGCACCTTGGCCAGGCATTCCAGGCCGTCGGTGGCTTCGTCTACATCGTACTGTTCAAATTCAAGGATCTCGCGCAGGGTGCGGCGAATGGGCATTTCGTCGTCGACGATCAGGATTTTTGCCATAGTTCGGTTCGGTTAATCGGTGTTGTTGGTAGAATGCAACTATTTGCAGCGTGCAAAGATGCTGCCGATTGGGATTTAAAATGCAAAAAAACACCATATATGGTAAATTTGCAAGTAATATACAAAAAGATAACAGGCAGGCGGGTTAATTAATCCTCTGAAACGATCAATCCATGTGCTGTGCTGTTATCTTTGTGTATTCAATAACAAATGAACCCTTGATTCATCACAAAAAAACGTAAAAATCATGTTGAAAAAAGTTTTTTTTGCATCAGCAGTTGTTTGCATGGCCTTGAGCATGCATGCCCAGGTTACCGAAGTAACCAAAGACATGTCTTACGGCAATCGTCCGGGCTATGAAGTGGTGGTGAAAAACGCCGACGTCAAAGCCGTCACCAGCCAATGGGAAGACTACCTCAAAAAAACGTATGGTGCCAAAACCAAAAAAGGAAAAGGCGGCGAACTGGTGTCTACCGGTGCCAGCGGCGGCCCATTGGGCAGCACACCCGGCACCATTTACTCTAAAGTGGAAAAATCTGGCACAGATGTGGTCATCAACGCCTGGTTCGACAATGGTTCCTCTTTTGTCAACACCAGCACCAACCCAACGGCGGGTGCAGCCGCTACCGCATCGCTGGCAACCTTCCAAACAGATGCCCGCCGCGGCGCAGTGTCATCAGAATTGGCTACCAACGAAAAAGAACTGAAAAAAATAACGGATGAACTTGAAAAGACGAGAAAAGACACAGATAACCTGCGCAAAGACATCGAATCGTACAAGAAGAAAATTTCCGAGGCCGAACAATCGATCCTGAAAAATGAACGCGCGCAAGAAACGCTTTTTGTAGAGCAGCAAAAACAACAGCTTAAGGTAGACGAAACACGTGTACGCCTGCAAAACGTAGCCAACGAGAAAAATTAATTATCCGCTTTGTAGGCGCCTATGATGCATGAAACGTGTTTCGGAATGTTTTTCCGGAACACGTTTCTTTTTGTACGCAATGCGAGGCAAGGGCAATATGTCAGCGCTAAAATTCGGTATACCCCTTCGGTTTTACAATGGTAAATACCCTGGAAAGGTTGAACCCGAAACGCATGCTCGACAGGTTGCTGCCGCTAGCGTCTTTGTAAAACCATTCATTAGGCGTTTCGGCGATGAATCCATTGTAATTCATGGCTGTTGCATTGGTAAAGTGCAACTGAAACACGTGTCCGCCAGTTTCAATGTCAATGCCGATAGACAAGGCGTTGGCGTAATCGGTGGACACAATCTGGTCTGGCAGCACGTAGTAATATTCTGCGGTGATGGCCAGCCGCTTCGTCAGCTTGACGCGCCCGGCCGCTCCAATGGAAAACACGTCGTTTTTATCCTTTGTGCTCGGCACCAGGTTTCTGTGCACGAGGGTGGGCATCAGTTGAAATGATATGCTTTCGTTGAATTTTCGACCAACCAGCAACTGATTGGTAAATGACAAGCGCGAAGTAAACAGGTTGTCGCGTTCCGGATCGGTAAATTTCAGGGTGTTTATCTGGATGTCCGCGTAGTACGACAGGGTTACCGGTGTGTTTTTCTTTCCGGAAGACTGGCGCAAAATTTTGTATTTCACGCTTCCATCTACGGTTTTCTGGTAAGTGCTGCGCCCGATGCCCACCATCAGGCGGCTGGTAATGCCATAGTCGAGACTCAAGCGAACCGTGGCGCCGTCTAAGCCAAAAAAATCATACAGCGGTTCCTTGAAATCCAGCGCGTTGAACCGGTGCGCGATGCGAAAGTCGAGCACACCCGCAGGCAGGTTTTCTATGGATTGTCCGTTGACGACTTTCGTCGACTTAAAACTGGCTGTGGCATACTCCGTTTCGGGTTCCTCCTGGATCAACGACAACAGATCGGGCTCTGTTTGTGCAAACAAACCACTGTACAACAGAGCAAAAAAAAGGGTAAAATAAAGACGCATGGAGATTGTTTGTTTGGTGATTTGTTTATTTGTTTATTTGTTTATTTGGTGATTTGTTTATGCAGAATCGGTTTCAAATAAACAAATTACCAAATAAACAAATCACCAAATAAACAAATCACCAAATAAACAAATAAACTTATTTCGACATGGGTTTCAGCGTGCCGTCCACCTTGACCTCAATGGATTTGGCAATTTTGTCGCTGACGACCGAAGGGATCGGGATGTTGTAATCGGCTGCAGACACCGCAAAGTCGGCGTGGATGGTGATGACGCCTCCTTTAACAGTGACCTTGCCGATGATGTCGGCTGGCTTGTCTACCCCGTGCATGTTCATGGTGCCGCTGAGTTTGGCGGTGTACGTGCCGTCTTTCGCAAAATTAACCTCTGTTGGGTTGGTGATGCTGCCCTTATAGGTGGCATTGGGGAATTTGGTAGATTCCATGTAGTTCTCGTTGAAGTGTTCCTGCATCAGCGCCTTCTCGAATAAAAAATTCTTGATGAGCACTTTGCATTCCACGCGGTTGGCCGCAGGGTCCAGCACGATGGTGCCGCTGTTGTTGGTGGCGACAATTTTTTCAATCGGTGTTTCGGACTTGAAGGTCACTTTGGCGTCTTTGGTGAAAAACTTCTGGGCAGAAGCATGGACGCCTATGAAAAGCGCAATGAGCAGGACAAATGATCCTTTTTGCATGGTTGGATGTTTGAAAGGTTAATGAGATGAAAATATTTACTTGATTTCTACGCATCTGGCCAGTTGCACATCGAGGTTGTACCCTGTACAAAGGCCTTTAAAGGTGACGCTTTCACCCGGCTGGAATGTGTTCCGCGTGTGTTTGCTTAGAGGGTCCAGTTCGCAGGAGACGCCAAAGTCGCCAGCGTCCAGTGTGATTTTTGTTCCACCTTCAGGCGTTTGGGTTACTTCCTTTACTTGACCGGACACAGCAATGGTTTTATCCAGGTAGCGGGCATTAGACGCTGCTTCGTCGTTATTGAAGGCTTCGTACAGCGCTTGAGCGGTTATTTTTTGGTCAACCGCGGCATTGGTCATGTTTTTGTGCGGTTTGTTGTACAGGTAAACACCATAAGCGCCGCCCAACAAAGCCAGCCCAAGTATGATCCAGAGTATGCGTTTCATGTTTGTTGTTTTTTTTTTGCAGAGGCCATTAGTTATTGAGCGCCCCTGCTTTTACCCAAGCTTCTATTTTGAGGCGGTCGCAATTGGGCAACAATCCGGTTGGCGGCATTGGGTTGGCGGCATCGTTGATGCGTTCAACCAATTTGCCCGACTGGGCCAGGGGCAACAGCGTTTCGTACGTGTCAAATGGAGAACCGGCCACATCAGAAGCCACGCTATGGCAAGTATAGCAGTTGTTTTCCAGTAAGGTAGTTACCTGCGCGCTGTATTTAACGGCAGTGGTATCGCAGCCGTCAACACCGCCATACAAGTCTTGCTCGTTGTCGTAGTAACAGGATTGAACGGAAAAGAGGCTGCCTGC
>JBMOHO010000119.1:0-10519 GCA_049317805.1 Saprospiraceae bacterium | reverse complement strand
GTCAATGGGGTCGATTCTGTGCCTCAAAGCACGCTCACCAACCTGCCCGCCGGCAATTATCAGGTGCAGGTGCGCGACGCCAATGGTTGTATCGATTCGGTGGCCGCAATCCTGACCCAACCGCCCCCTTTGGTAGTGAGCGCTTTGCCGGTGGACACCACCGTCGATCTTGGTTACGTAGTGCGCACGCAAACAACCACCCTGCCCATTGGCCGTCCGGTTACCTTCTCCTGGACACCTCCTCTTGGCCTAAGCGACCCCACAGACAATGAACCGCTTGTGACGGCCATTCAGGATCAAGCGTATGTGGTTCAAATTACCGACGAAACCGGCTGCACGGCTACCGATACGGTCATTATCCGGGTCAACCTCAACCGGCCGGTGTACATCCCGAATGTGTTTTATCCGGAAACGCTGTATCCGAACGATCACTTCACGGTGTTCAGTGGCCCGGCAGCCAGCAGCATCGACATGGTGCAGGTATACGACCGTTGGGGCGAGTTGGTGTTTGAGGGAACCGACTTGCCGCTGAACGAACCCAACCTGGGCTGGGACGGCACCTACAAAGGCGATCGTGTATTCGGGGTGTTTACGTATTTGGTGCGGGTCCGATTTGTAGACGGCGTGGCGCTGGATTACAGCGGAGATGTGACGGTTATCCCGTAGCGGCGACTTCAGTCGCCGAGTCGCCGACCAATGCGCGAATAAAGTAAAAAGGCGGCAAGCTCATTGTAAGGCAGCTACACTTGTATATCGGCGGCTAAATTCCAGATGTGTACTTTTGCGGCGACTACAGTCGCAGATGTTACTTTTGCGGCGACTAAAGTCCAGATATGTACTTTTGCGGCGACTAAAGTCGCCGATACATGAAAAACGCCCCATTACACCCTGTTTTACGCCTTGTGTACCGTTTTTTTCGTTTTTTAGCCCGGGTTTCCCTACCGGTCTATTTTCGGGAAAGGCATGTAGAGGGGTTGGATCATTTTCGGTTTGACGGGCCGGCGTTTGTAGCGGTCAACCACCCCAATACCCTCACCGACATCCTGAACACTGGCTTGCAGGTGCGGCAGGAAATGTACTTCCTCGCCAATTACGGCCTGTTCAGAACACCATTCACCAACTGGCTGTTCCGAACCTTGTTTTGCATACCGGTCAAACGCCGCGAAGACATGCGGGCCGGTGAGGGCCGAAGCAACGAAGCTGCCTTTGAACAATCGTACTTGCACCTGGAAAAAAACGGGGTGTTGTTCATAGCCCCTGAAGGCGCCAGTTGGATGCGCCGCTACGTGAGTCCGCTCAAGTCGGGCGTTGCTCGCATCGCTTTTGGCGCAGAAGTGCGGAACAATTGGCAACTGGATCTCAAAATAGTGCCTGTCGGACTCACATACGATGCCCCCAACCTGTTCCGCACCCGCACCGCCGTATGCGCCGGAAAACCCCTGCTGCTGGCCGACTGGCGCGCCCAATACGAGCACAACCCCGATCGGGCCATTGACAACCTGCTGGATACCCTGCACGAACGCCTGGTAGCGCTTGGCCTGCACGCCCGCGACGAAAGTGGCGAGCTGATGCTGCACCACGTGGAGCAACTTATACACCATCCGAAACGACAGCCCTGGAAAACAGCTTTCCACATGGAAAGGGAAAAACTCCCCGGCTGGTTGGATGACGGGGCGCTGCGCACACAGGTGCGAGCATACTTTGATGACCTGAAAAAACACCATGTGCACGATACCGGCGTGGCCTGGGCTGCTACCGGCCAGGCAATTTGGCCTTCCGTACTGGTGCTGTTGCTCGGATTGCCCCTGGCCATTCCGGCCGCGCTGTTTTGGTTTTTGCCCTGTTTTTTGCCTTGGTTGATCAATCGTTTGTCGGGCTTGTACATTGGTTACAGCTCAACCATCAAGTTGCTCGGCGGCATTGTGTTTTTTCCCCTGGCTTTTTGGGGGCTGTACCGCCTGGTGGCCCTTTGGCTGCCCAATCCGTGGCCATGGGTGGCGTTGTTGGCTGCTCCCTTTGCCGGTTTGTTTTTAGAATGGTATATGGATGTATGGTTGACTGTGAAACAGCGTTTTTCGATCAAAAACCTCAATCAGGCGGCGTTACAGGAATTGGTTGCGCGTCGGCTCAACATCGTTGGCCAAATGACGGCAGCGTAAATACCACCTGCGCACCACCAGCCTGAACCGGTGGCGCGCAGGAGACAACGCAGCCGTTCTTTTTTACCAGAAAATGTAGTACAACACCGCCAGAACGGCCAGCACCAGCACCATACCTATGGTAAACCCGGTTTCGGTGCGGAAGTCTGCCGTGTCCACTTCAATGGTGTTTTTCTGGGTTTTGCTTTTGGGATCAAGCAAGCTGACCAACACCATGATGCCCACCAAAATGAGGAATACCCAACCCATGCGGTGCAGGAAAGGCATGCCGGCAAACACCTGTTCGAGCAGCAGGCCCGTGGGTATTGTGGCAAGGGCACCCACCAGCGCAGCGCGGGCAGTGGCGCGTTTCCAGAAGAAGCCCAACAGGAAAATGGCCACCACACCCGGCGAAATAAGCCCGGTGAAGTCCTGGATAAACTGAAAAGCTTGTCCAAAATTGGCCAAAGCGGGTGCCACCAAAGCCCCGATGGTCATGGCCACCACAATGGCTATGCGTCCTATGCGCACCTGCGTGGCCTCGTCGGCGCCGGTGTTAAAATACTTTTTGTACAAATCCAGGGTAAAAATGGTGGAAATGCTGTTGGCTTTACCGGCCAATGAAGCCACAATGGCTGCCGTAAGGGCGGCAAAAGACAACCCCTTGAGGCCGGCAGGCAGCAAGTTGAGCAGCACCGGATAGGCCCTGTCGGGCTTGACGACGCCCGCGTCTGCCATTTCGATCTGAAAATAACCCTGCTGGTGCAGCACGTAGGCGGCGATGCCGGGCAGGACGACGATAATCGGCATGAGCAGTTTCAGACACGCGGCAAACAGCAAGCCTGCGCGCGCCGTTTTCAGGTCGGCCCCCAGGGCCCGCTGGGTGATGTACTGGTTGAAGCCCCAATAGCTCAGGTTGGCAATCCACATGGCTCCAAAAAGCACTGCCAATCCGGGCATTTTGCCGTAGGCGTCTTCCTGGCCGCCTTTACCATCGGGCATCATCATTTGGCCGGGCGAAAAAATCATGTGAAAATGCGAGTCAGCCTGTTCGTGCAGGAGCCGCAATCCGCTCCACGCCCCCTGGGCACCAAAGTGCTGGGCCACCAGGTTGAGCGCCAGGTAAGTAGTGGCCAAGCCCCCCACGATGAGCACCAACACCTGAACGACATCGGTATATCCGATCACTTTCATGCCGCCAAGGGTAATCAGGACAGCAAAAATGGCCAAAAACACCACGCAAGCGGTAAAGGAGAACCCGGAAACCGTGCTCACCGCCAGGGCGCCGAGGTAAAGAATGGACGTGAGGTTGACAAACACGTACACCACCAGCCAAAACACCGCCATGATGGTGGCCACCAACGGACTGTACCGCTGTGCCAAAAACTGCGGCATGGTGTAAATGCGGTTGCGCAGGTAGACGGGCAGGAAAAACACCGCCACCACCAGCAAGGTGGCTGCGGCCATCCATTCGTAGGAAGCAATGGCTAAGCCCATGGCAAAACCGGAGCCCGACATGCCGATAAACTGCTCGGCACTGATGTTGGAGGCAATGAGCGAGGCACCGATGGCCCACCACGTGAGGGCGCCTTCTGCCAAAAAGAATGCTGCGGCACTTTCCTGATTATTTTGTTTGCGCCGGTAAATCCAATAGCCATAACCGGCCACACCCACAAAATAAACGAGGAAAACGAGATAGTCTATGGTATGCAATTGCGAACCCATGTTTGATTTTTTAAAAGCTTAAAAACGAAATAATAAATGGATATCTGGTGGGCGGGCAAAAATAGAACGGGTTTTTGGATTGTTGTACACCAAATGCAACCGTTTAGTCAATATAAAAAACTTTTCGCGGGGTGTTGCATGATACACAAAAAGTCTGTTATCTTTGCACCCCAACCAGTATGAAGTTGTTTTTTGGTTGGTTTATGGTTTCTTGGCCGAGTGGTTAGGCACAGCTCTGCAAAAGCTGCTACGGCGGTTCGAATCCGCCAGAAACCTCGAATGCGTAATTGCCCCCTAACGGAGGCTGTTGCGCTTTTTTTATTGGTTCATTTTAACAAAACACCTTTCACATGAAAAAAGTATACACTTTTTTGCTGGCTTCATCAGCATGCCTGTTTGTTTGCAACGTGTCTTTTGCACAAACCACCCCTTCCACCCCCGACCGGTTGAACAAAGCCATTTATGTAGAAGCCTTGGGGAATGGGCCTTTGATATCACTAAACTACGACACCCGTTTGAAAAAGGGCATTCAGGGTGGCCTTGGCCTGCGGGCAGGCGTAGGCACCATCAATGTGGAAGGCACAGATTCAAACGGCACCTCTGTTGACGTAAACATCATATCCGTTCCCGTGGCGCTCAACTACCTCGTTGGCCAAAAACGCAGTGCTTTTGAGGCGGGCGTTGGCGTCACCCCTATCTATCTAGCCAACGAACTGTTAAATGACAACGGCATTTATACCAATGAAGGACTATCCGTCGTCGGTTTTCTGAATGCCGGATACCGCTTTCATTCCATCCGAAATGGCGTTATGTTTCGACTCACCTGGACTCCGGCGATCTCTTCGGAGGGCTTTACAGCGGCATACGGGGGCTTTTCGCTGGGCATGAATTTTAAGTAGTGTTTGGGTAGTTAATGGAATAGAGACCTATCGCTTTCTTACACGCATGTTGAATCAGGCAGAAATTGGAAAAACTACATCGTTTTTAACACTCTGCCACGCGTAGAATAAGCAAGCAGTAATGTCGTCCTTAGTGATTCGGGGATAAGCTGTCAAGAGATAATCTTTGGTTTCCCCCAAAGCTAATTTCTCCAAAATAAGTTCTACGGGAATTCTCGTTCCCTTTATTACAGGTTTTCCAAACATAATGTTTGGATCGGCTGTTATTCGTTCATTCCAGTTAAAAGCCATATCTTCGAATTAAGATACAAAAATAAGTAGAAAAAAATAAATCACCGCTATTAACCCACCACCATCAACTTCGCAAATTTCAATACAATCCGGCGCTCATTGTCGGGTTCGGAAGCGAAGCAGATGGTGGCCACCTTGTTGTCTTTCGGACCTTCTACGCTGCGCACTTCACCGTCCCCAAATTTAAGGTGGCGCACTGTGACGCCCGCAGTGATGGCCTCGGTCGGAGATGCCTCGAACCCAGCGGGATCCACAGGCACCGGAGAGGCTGCAACCCGCATGCGTGGAGAAACAAAATTGCCGCTCACGCCCGCTTTGGGCTCCTTATTTTGTAGTGTCGCCGAATTTCTGGCGGCACCTATGCCGCCTACCACATCGTAATGTTCCGTTTCTATTTCATCCAAAAAGCGGGAGGGTTGGCTTTGGCGAATTTGCCCGTACCGGTACCGGTTTTGGGCATAACTGAGGGTAAGCAGCGCTTTTGCGCGGGTTATGGCCACGTAAAACAGCCTTCGCTCTTCGTCGAGACCATTGGGATCGTCTCGCGACATAAACGACGGGAAAAGGTCTTCTTCCATGCCGGTTACAAACACGCTTTTGTACTCCAGGCCTTTTGCAGCATGTACGCTCATGAGCGTGATGTAATCGGTGTCGCCCGTTTTCTCGTCGGCATCGGTGAGCAGCGTGATGGTTTGCAGGTAAGCGGCTAAAGAGCGGTCGTCGTCGGTTTGCTGGTCGGTGAATTCGGCAATGGCGTCGAGCACAGACTGCACGTTGTTCCAGCGGTCTTTGCCCTCGTTGCTGGTGTCGCCTTCCAGAGCTACCTGGAGGCCAGTGCGGCGAAGGATGTCTTTGGCCAGGTCATTGGCGCTGCCGGACTGAGCGCGTGGTATCCAGTTTTCGACCATACCGCGGAACGCTGCCAGCGATTTGCGGGCGCGATCAGTGATGTCGAACCCGTTTTCCAGCATGGCATCCCACATGGAAAGCGACCTGTTGGCGGCCAGCGCACTGAGCTTGTCGGTGGTAGCCTGGCTGATGCCCCTGGCGGGATAATTGATCACGCGCTTAAGCGCCTCTTCGTCGTTGGGGTTCACAGCCAAGCGCAGGTAGGCCACAAAGTCTTTCACTTCCTTGCGTTGGTAAAACGACTGTCCGCCGAATACCCGGTACAGTAAATTGAGTCGGCGCAGGCTTTCTTCAAACTTTCGGCTTTGCGCGTTGGTGCGGTACAGGATGGCGAACTCGCTGTTGGGCAGGTGGTGCCGGTGTTTTTGCTCCAGGATGGTGTCGGCAATCCGGCGGGCCTCTTCGTCGTCGGTAAAACTTTTGATCAACTTGATTTTGTGGCGGTCTTCCTTGTCGGTCCAGATGGTTTTTTTCAATTGTCGCCGATTAAAAGAAATCACCTCGTTGGCTGCCTGCACAATGTGGTGGGTAGACCGGTAGTTTTGTTCCAGTTTGTAGGTGCGCAGTGTGGGAAAATCTTTTTCAAAATCGAGGATGTTGTCTATGGTAGCGCCCCGGAAGGCGTAGATGCTTTGCGCATCGTCGCCTACAGCAAAAATATTTTCGGGGCTGCCGTCGTATTTCAAGAGGCGGCGCAAGATGGCGTACTGGAGGTAGTTGGTGTCCTGAAACTCATCTACATGCAGGTAACGAAACTTGCGCTGGTACTTTTCGAGCACCTGATCGGGGTTGTCGCGCAAGAGCCGGTAAAGCTGGTACAGGAGGTCGTCAAAATCCATTGCTCCGGCGCGTCGACAGCGTTCCATGTATTTTTCGTAGATGTCAATCAGGTAAGGTCGCCTGGCCGCTCGGTCCTCTTCCATCATGATTTCGTTTTGGCGGTAAGCGGCGGGCGACACAAGGTTGCTTTTAGACAATGAAATGCGCGAACGGATGCCCGATGCATTGTAGGCATTGGGGTCGAGCTGCATCTCTTTGATGATGCTGCGCAACAGGCTGCTGGTATCGTCGGTGTCGTAAATGGTGAAACTGGACGGGTAACCAATTTTGGTCGCCTCTGCCCGTAAAATGCGCGCAAAAATGCTGTGAAACGTACCCGCCCACACGCTTTGGGCCCGCGCACCCACCACATGGCTGATGCGTTCTTTCATTTCGCGCGCCGATTTGTTGGTGAATGTGAGCGCCAAAATTTCCCAAGGCAGCACACCCTCTTCAATCAGCCAGGCGATGCGGTAAGTGAGTACCCGCGTTTTGCCCGAGCCCGGCCCGGCAATCACCAACATGGGCCCTTCCGGCGCAGTCACCGCTGCACGCTGTACCTCGTTCAACTCATCTAAATAATTCGGCATATTTGATACAAATCGTTTGGGACAAAGATAGCAGGAATTTGGAATGCGGAATTTGGAATGCGGAATGCGGAATTTGTCCTGCTTTTGGTGATGGAGAAATGTTGGGAAATGTTTTTGAAAAAAAGCTTTGTGTATATATTTGTGCGATTTTTTCCGCATTCCGCATTCCGCATGGTTTCTTCTTACGCAAAATTATTGGTTCGCTATTGCATGGATGTGCAGCCTGGCGACAAGGTATTCATCAGCACGAGTATGCTCGGCGAGCCGCTGCTGCGCGAAGTGTATCGGGAGGCTTTGGAAGCCGGGGCAGGCCAAGTGGAGTATGAACTGGTGTTTCGCGAACGCGAGCAAGTGTTCCTGGAACACGCCTCGGAAATGGCTTTGCGCACGCCACCGCTCTTGAACGAGAAGGCCATGGCTGCGTTCAACTGCTACCTGCACATCCGCGCGCCGTATAATGTACGCGAGCAATCGGGCACCACACCCGAGCGGGCGGCCATTCGGCAGGCAGCCATGGCACCTCTACACAAAAACTATTTTGAACGCACCGCCGACCGTCGACTCAAACGCAACTTGTGCCAGTTTCCGACCGATGCCGCCGCGCAGGAGGCCGGAATGTCGCTGAGCGAGTACGAAACATTTGTATACGGTGCCTGCGGGTTGTTGACAGACGACCCCATCGGCCACTGGCTTGCCGTGCGCGCCCAACAACAACACATCGTGGATCAACTCAACGCCTGCACCGACGTGCAATACCGCAACGAGGGCACAGACATCCGCTTCAACACCAGCGGCCGCAAGTGGATCAATTCCGACGGACAAACCAACATGCCCTCCGGCGAAGTGTACACCAGCCCCGTGGAAGACAGTGTGCAGGGGGTTGTGCATTTTTCTTATCCGGCGCTGTATCAAGGCCACGATGTAGAAGGCGTCACCCTTTGGGTAAAAGACGGATTCATTGAAAAATGGGAAGCCCGCCGCGGTCAGGATTTTTTGGATCACATTTTCGCACTACCCGGCACAAGGCGTTTTGGTGAAGCCGCCATCGGCACCAACTACAACATCAAACAAATGACCCGAAACATCTTGTTTGACGAAAAAATTGGCGGTGCCATCCACATGGCTATCGGCCAAAGCTATTTGCAATGCGGCGGCAAAAACGAGTCCAGCGTGCATTGGGACATGATTACCGACATGACCGCAGGCGGCGAAGTGCTGGCCGATGGAGAAGTGATTTATAGAAATGGACACTTTTTGATTTGAATATAAATTTTTTGTTCTAAATTTGCATTGATTTTTTTTAAAATGCCACAAGTTTCGGTTGTATTCAACCTGTATCCTTTTTCCGATGGCCTCTTCCTGCCCAATGCGTACATTGTTGCCATAGAACCCTCAGGAACCCCCACACACATTGTTCAAAAAGCGACAAGAGACACCATAGCGTCTTATGGCATTCCGCTTGTCGAACCGCTGTCTGCACTGTTTCTCTTGCTCGACGCCCTTCAGCCCAAAAACATTGAGGCCCGTTTTAAGCCCCCCAAAAGCCGTCAGATCCCCGCGTTGGCCCAACTGATAGACGACCCAAAAACCAAATCGGCGGTACTCAAATACATCCATGAACAACTCGATCGTTTGCTCCAACTGCTGGTACACCACCGCCTGCCCATCGCATTGGATGCAGAAAAACGCACACTGGTAAAAGACGTACTCTTGTCGATGCCCACTGACGACGTTGTGCCGCACATCGCTTTCCGAAAAACAGACGCCGGTGTGGAATATCGGCTTCAACTGGGCACCGAAATGGCCCCGTGGCGCATCTCACAACGCGACGTAATCCCCCTGACCAACACCGACCCCGCCTGGCTCACAGCGGGCTACACCCTGCTGCACGTACCCGGCATCAACGGGTACATGGTCAAACCGTTTCAACAAAAGGACGTGGTACACATACCGCCTGAAAAAGTGCAGCTTTATTTCAGGCAGTTTATTGCCAAAGCGGCCGGCCGCACGCTGATTGACGCAGAAGGTTTCGAACTGGCGCTGAGCAACACCCTGATGCACATCCGCCTGGAACCGGTGGAGCACTTGCTGGAAAATACCTGGTACCTGAAAACCATTTTTGTGTACGACGGAGCTGAGTTTGCCTGGGGCGACAAAAGAACGCAAGTCACTACCGTACACTTTGATGCCGAGAATCATGCGGCTCTGCACCAGGTACGCCGGGATCAACGTTCGGAAGACGCCGGACTGGCCCGCCTGCTCGAACTACACCTTGAAGCGGAAGGGCGACTGCTTAAACCCCAAGGCCAAAACGGCGTAAACGCCTGTCTGCAATGGATATCGCAAAACCGCGAAACCCTCCAGGCGGAAGGCTTTGCCGTTCAGCCCCTCACGCTCGACGGCAAAGTGTTGGCCCATGATGCGCCGTCGATTGCCCTGGAAACCGTGGCCGACGGCGACTGGTTTGATGTGCAAGGCCGTGTGCGGGTGGGCGAACACCATTTCCCGTTTAAAGCGCTGGCACCTTGGATACGCAGGGGCGACCGGTATTTTCCGTTGCCCAACGGCACTTTTTTCCTCATCCCGGAGGAGTGGTTTGCCCGATATGCAGAGGTGGTAAGCGAAGCAGAAGATGGCCCCGGCGAGGCCCTGTTGGTTCGGAAAGCACTGTTTACCTTGCTCGACAAAGCTGGCCTGACACCGGCCGAGGGGGCCCGTTTCCCTGTTGTCGACCCCGAAGAGGTGGCGTTTGAGGTGCCAACCGAACTGCGCGCTACCCTGCGCCTGTATCAGTTAACCGGTGTAAAATGGCTCGTTGGCCATTATCGGGAAGGCTTTGGGGCTTGTTTAGCCGATGATATGGGCCTCGGCAAGACGCTGCAAACGATTGCCCTGCTGTTGCATGTTAAAACTGTTACGGCGGCTTCAGTCGCCGAGAGAACTGTTACGGCGACTTCAGTCGCCGACAAAAGCGTTACGGCGACTTCAGTCGCCGACAAAACCGTTACGGCGACTTCAGTCGCCGACAAAAGTATTACGACGACTTCAGTCGCCGACAAAAGCACCTCGGCGACTAAAGTCGCCGATACGAAACAACTAAACCTCTTCCAGGCCCACCAAGACCTGCTTCGACCGCTCAATGCCCTCA
>JBMOHO010000118.1:0-10539 GCA_049317805.1 Saprospiraceae bacterium | reverse complement strand
GTGGAACAATCACGGCAGCGTTGTATTGATAGTAATACTATAAAATATGGTTAAGCAACCGAATTGGCGGCAATGACCTCCGACAAAAATTTATCCAACAAGCGGTTGAATTCCGCTGGTTTTTCCATCATGGGTGCGTGGCCACACTCGTCGAGGAAATACAACTGCGAGTTGGTGATCAGTTCGTGGAATTTTTCAGCGACAAACGGCGGCGTCACATTATCCTGTTTTCCCCAAATAAGCAGCGTGGGTGCTTTGATGTGCTGAAGCTTGTCGCCGAGGTTATGCCGTACAGCCGATTTGGCCGTGGCTACCACTCGAATGGCCTTGTTCCGATCATTGACAATACCGAACACTTCATCGACCAATTCCTTTGAAGCCACATTGGGATCAAAAAACGTATCGGCCGTTTTGTTTTTGATGTAATCATAGTCACCCCTTCGCGGAAACGCCGTGCCAAATGCGCTTTCAAAAAGGCCCGAACTGCCGGTGAGTGTAACCGAAGCAATTTTTTCCGGATGCGCTATGACGTACAACAAAGCAATATGCCCGCCGAGTGAATTGCCCAGTACATGCACTTTGTCGTATTGTTTGAACTCCACAAACCGGGTCACAAAGTCCACCAGTCCCATAACAGACACCTCAAATATGGGCATCTCGTAAATAGGCAATATGGGCACAACCACATTGTACCGGTCTGAAAACGACTTAATGATCCCTTCAAAATTACTCAAGGCCCCAAAAAGCCCATGCAGCAACATGAGGGTTTCGCCCGAACCGCCAGATTCGATGTAGCGAAAACCATGTTCTTCCTTAATGGTAATATCCATTCTACAATTAAAAGTTACTGAAATGGCAAATATAAGAAAAAACAAAACGAAGAAGCGAAAATACGCAACCGGAGCCCCTATCAGCCCGTTTTTCTTTTCCCCCCTGTGCCATACGCCAACCAGAGCAAAGCGCCCAAAAGAAACAAAGCCGTGGCCTGGTGCGCCACGCCCCAACCCACAGGAATGTGTCCTTTGCAAAGGAGCAAAGTGATGATGCCAAGCATCACTTGCGTGACCAGCATACCACCCGCTAACCATAAGCTGTTCCGAAAATCTATTGATCCACGCAAGCGCAAGCGTGTACCCACATAATACAACACCAAGCCAGCCAGTACATAAGCCGTGTTGCGGTGCAACACCTGGATCAATGCCGGCATAAACGGGTTGGTGTCGTAATGGGTAAAGCTATCTGCCGACCACATGGATGCATCAAACAGCACCGGCGGAATAAAGTACCCTTGCATATCGGGCCATGTGGGGTAAAACAAACCAGCCTTGGTACCCGACATCATGGCCCCCAGCGCAATTTGAATAAAAGCAACAATCACCAAAGTCCAGGTAAATCGGCGGTCAGCCGACAAGCCCCAAGCACCAGGGCTGGGCTTAAACGCGATGAATGTGGTCCACAACAAATAACTAAAAATGATGATCGCCATGGTCAGGTGCAGCGTCAGGTTATAAGCATTTACCCAAGGTCGGTGAATGAGTCCGCTGGCCACCATGATCCATCCAAAGAACCCCTCAAGCCCGGCAAGCAAAACCACTACCAGAAGCCGCGGCATGAGTCGACGAGAAAACATGCCCTTCCACCAAAACCATCCAAACGGCAAGATGAACACCAAAAACATGAGCCGGGCCCATAACCGGTGAAAGTACTCCCAAAAATAAATAAATTGAAAAGCAGACAGGCTCATGCCTTGGTTGATCTTCAGGTATTGCGGCGTTTGTTGGTACAAATCAAATGCTTCCTGCCATTGAGCCGTGGTCAGCGGCGGAATAGAACCGGTTACAATTTCCCATCGCGTGATGCTTAAACCGCTTCCCGTGAGTCGCGTAATGCCCCCGATGACCACTTGCATAAACACCATGACCAATCCGGTGATCAACCATATTTTTACTGCCCGGGAAATCTGGTCGTCCGGCGTCCAGGCATTGCGCTTCGTATCGTCCAATACGGATTTCGTTTGCATAAATTGCTTTTGTTGTTTCAAAACAAACAAAAATAAGCCGCTTTCGTTTTTCCACTATCCCCAGACGTTAATAGTCTATTATTAAATTGAATGAATTTAAATTTAAATAATTACCCCTATCATTAGGGGTGTTGATATGTGGAAAAATAAGTTACCGACACCCAATGGCTTGTTCTCCGGTTTCTTTCCACCACTTCACACAGGCAATGTTTACATTTAAGCCATGATTATCAGCCACATGTTGCCGTAATCCACAATCTGACGCATGGCGTGCATAAATAAAAACACAATTGCTTAACATTAACTTCATAGTGGAAAAGGGTTGGGATGCCCTCAAAAGCCGTTTGTAAAAAATGGATAAATGTGGAAAAATGACCTTCGTGCCAAATGAGTGTTGGCCAGCGTGCATAAGCCGGTTTTTTTTCCACAAAATGACACTGTTAACGAAGTGTGTAATCATTTGCCTGTGAACAAGTTAACATTTGACTTCATTTTTACTTAACATTGAATTTGGCTGTTTTGGCAAACAAAAAATGTTCAACATATGTGCGGACGATATTCATTCAAGCCAACCCTGAAACAAAAATCAGAAGAGCTGGCCGGTACAGTACCCGATTTTATGCGCATGAACATAGCCCCTACTCAAAAAGCGCCCGTCCTGCTCTCCTTGACGGAGTGGGATATGCTGGAGTGGGGGCTGGTGCCTTTTTGGAGTAAAGACGGCAAAAACCAGGGCAAGCTCATCAATGCCCGGGCTGAAGGCATCGATGAAAAACCATCTTTCCGGCAAGCGTTTAAATCACAACGCTGCATCGTGCCGGCTGACAGTTTTTATGAATGGCGCGTACATCCTCAAGGAAAAAAAGTGCCGTATCGAATTTACAGAAAAGACGGGCGCCTGCTTTTCTTCGCCGGACTTTGGGACCAATGGCGCAACGTCAATGGCGCAGTCAAACGCACTTTTTCCATCATCACTACGGAACCCAACGCCGACATGTCGGCACTGCATGACCGCATGCCGGTATTGTTGACAAACCAGGTTGCCAGGATTGCCTGGTTATCTGATTTAGACGCGGCATCGTTAGTGGATCTGCTACGTCCGGCGCCCGATGGTTTGCTTCACTTTTACCGGGTAACCGACCGGTTGAACACAGCAGTATACGAGGGCGAAGACGTGCATGAGCCTGTTGCAGAAGACGGCCTTTTGTTCTAGGAAAACAGCGTGTACACCAGCCATGCACACAAGTATGCCAGTCCGCTCATAAAAATAAATTGAAACAAGGCCCATTTCCAACTGCCTGTTTCTCTTTGTACCACCGCCATCGTACTCATGCACTGCATGGCCAGGGCATAAAAAACCAACAGCGACAATGCCGTGGCCAACGTGTACACCGGAGCGCCGGTATCGGAAAAAGTGGCATGCCTCATTTTTTCGCGCAGCAACACTTCATCTTCAGAACTGCCTATGCTGTATATGGTCGACATCGTGCCTACAAATACTTCACGTGCCGCAAAAGATGCGATGAGCGCGATTCCGATTTTCCAGTCATACCCAAGCGGACGAATGGCTGGTTCTATGAATTTACCAAGTTGGCCTGCCCATGAAGCTTCCAGTTTGTAGCCTGCAAGCAAATCGTCGGCAGCGTTTTTATCTAAGTGTTGTTGAGTCGCTATGTTGGCGGCCTGTTGTTCGGCCGATTGCATGGCTTCGGCAGGCCCAAAACTGGCCATAGCCCACAGGACAATGGATATCAGTAAAATTATTTTGCCCGCACCCCACACGAAAGCCATGGTTTTTTCAAACACCGTAAGCCACACATTTTTCCAGTGCGGCACGCGGTACACCGGAAGTTCAAGCGTCAAAAACGATGGTTCTCGTTTATGCAGGTATTTTTTCATCAACCAACCCGAACCAAATGCAGCTACGGTACCCAAAAGGTACATGCCGGCAAAAGTGATGGATTGCAGGTTCCAAAAACCCAAAATGCGTTTCGCCGGCACAGCCAAACCTATGAGCACGGCATAGACCGGCAATCGCGCGCTGCAACTGATAAACGGTGTAACCATGATGGTGATTAATCGTTCCTGCCAGTTGCCAATGGTGCGGGTACTCATGATGGCCGGCACAGCACAAGCGCCCCCACTGATGAGGGCCACCACACTGCGCCCGTTCATGCCAAAGCGGCGCATGCTTTTGTCGAACATAAATACCACCCGAGCCATGTAGCCGACTTCTTCCAAAATAGCAATCAAAAAAAACAAGATGGCAATCTGCGGCACAAAAACCAGGATGCCGCTAAAGCCGGCCAATACGCCATCGGTCAGCAAACTGCTTGTCCAATGATCCGGCAAATGGTCTTGCAACCACGCGTTGAGGTGTGCAAAAGCCCCTTCGATCCAATCCATGGGCGTGGCACTCCAGTCGAATATGGCTTGAAAAACCAGCAACATCACGCCAATAAAAACCAAAGGACCCCACACGCGGTGGGTCAGCACCTCGTCTATTCGGTCGGTTGTGGTGATGGGGAAAGCCGGCGGTTTCTGCACCACGCGTTCGATAATGGGGGTGAACCGATCGTAACGGTCGAGTGTCTCATCTACCTGATTGCGCAGCGATTGAAATGATTTTGTTTGAACAATAGCCGCAAGCGTTTCCCGCGCTTCATCTGTTAAAAAAGGCAACCAACTGTGGTGGTGGGCCAGGAGCAAGGCCCTGTAAGGATGTGTTTCACCCAAATTTTGACCAACGGCCTCGACAATTTGAAGCTCTTGATCATTGAGCCGATACAAGGGCTTTCGTTGTGTTTTGGATGCGTCTTTGGATCGGAGCAATTGGTCAATTTCGAACGGCAACTGCGCAATGTTTTGCCCGGTTCGGCCGCTGATGGCCACAACCGGAATGCCCAACATTTCGCTGAGCTGACGCGTATCTACGGTGATGCCTTGTTCGGCAGCCGTATCCGACATGTTCAACGCAAGCACTACCGGCAAGCCCAGATCCATCAGTTGGGTTAAGAGCAACAGGTGTTTCTCCAAATGCGTAGAATCGGCAACGTAAATAACACAGTCCGGATAGTGCGGTCCGGTCGGTTGAGTGAGCACAGCAGCCACCACTTTTTCATCTGAAGCAGTAGGGTAAATGCTATACGTGCCAGGAAAATCTACCAGCAGCGCCACTTTACCATTGGGCAAAGTGAGTTTACCCTTGTGGATATCGACCGTTACACCCGGAAAGTTGCCCGTTTTTTGGCGCAAACCGGTTAATTGGTTAAAAACCGTCGACTTGCCACTGTTTGGGTTTCCAATCAGGGCTATCTGAAGCGCTTGTCTGCCGCCTTCAATCATACTTCCAGCAAAATATTCGCGGCTTCTTCTTCCCGAAGGGCCATCCGTACACCGTTCACCTTGATGTAATATGCAAATCCAAACGGAGCTGTCCGAATCATTTCAATGCTCGAACCCGGCAATATGCCCATAGCAGTCAATCGCCCTGCCAATGCAGGATCGGAAAACGCGTATGTTCGCGCAAGCTCGTGTGTCTTCATTTCAGAAACGGTGCGGATGTGGCGCTGCATGACCATAATGTTATTTGAAAAAACTGCGCTTTAAATTTAGACAAAATCCAAACAAGACAAAGGTAGCGCATGTTCACCATTGTTATGTAAAAATTGAGACAGGAAAAGTGAAATGCTCAAGAGCGCCATTCCCAAACCTCAAAATTCGGTTATCCGTTATTGCTGCGCAAATGGTTTTGGTTAGTACTTGAGATGATCTTAATCGCCTGAATCCAAAAAAGTAAACAAAATAGTCCACTCAAACGATATAGCAACAGCTTGCCATCCGACAAGCCACTCACAAATACACAAAATAATGATGCCACTACAATTGAAGGATCCGGCGTTGTTCCGGACAAAAGCATACATCAACGGATTATGGGTAGACGCCGCTGGCCAGGCGGTGTTTCCGGTGTTGAACCCGGCAAACGGCGAACAGCTTACAGCGGTGTCTGACTGCGGTGTTTCCGAAACCGAACAGGCCATTGCGGCAGCACATGCGGCGTTGGGCGGCTGGCGCAAAAAAACGGCGGCGCAGCGCGGTGGGGTTTTGCGCAGGTGGCACGACCTGATTCTTGAACACGCCGAGGATTTGGCGGATATCATGACCGCCGAGCAGGGCAAACCCATATCTGAAGCGCGCGGCGAGGTGCGTTACGGCGCATCGTTTATCGAATGGTTTGCCGAAGAGGGGAAGCGTGTTTATGGCGACATCATCCCGCCGCACGGACCAAACATGCGTTTGTTGGTGACCAAACAACCCATCGGGGTAGTGGGTGCCATCACGCCCTGGAATTTTCCGAACGCCATGATTACCCGAAAAGTGGCGCCGGCTTTGGCCGCCGGCTGCACCGTGGTCATCAAACCATCAGATGAAACGCCCTTATCGGCTTTGGCCCTGGCCGAGCTGGCCGAACGGGCCGGCATGCCCCCGGGAGTATTGAATGTAGTGACCGGAAAAAATGCGCCCGCAATCGGTAAGGCGTTGACCGACAGTTCCCTGGTTCGGAAATTGTCCTTTACCGGCAGCACAGCAGTGGGCAAAATGCTCATGCGCCAATGCGCGGATACGGTGAAAAAAATTTCGCTGGAACTGGGCGGCAATGCGCCGTTTATCGTCTTTGACGACGCAGATGTAGACGCGGCCATAGAAGGCGTTGTGGCTTCTAAATTTCGCAATGCCGGCCAGACGTGCGTATGCGCCAACAGAATATTTGTGCAAGACAGCGTGTACGATCTTTTTCTCCAAAAATTTGCGGCAACGGTTGAAAAACAACAAGTTGGGCCAGGAGCGGAGCAGGGTAATCATGTAGGGCCCCTCATCAACCAAAAAGCGTTTGCCAAGGTCGACCGTTTGGTGCACGATGCCGTTTCCAAAGGCGCGCGGGTGCTGGCAGGCGGACGGCCGCATGCCCTGGGTGGCACATTTTACGAACCAACGGTGCTGGCCGACGTCTCGGGCGGCATGGATATTTTGGAAGAAGAAATATTTGGTCCCGTTGCGCCAGTCATGCCGTTTTCCACAGAGGCCGAAGTGATCCAAATGGCCAATGACACGCCTTATGGTTTGGCCGCTTACTTTTATGGCCGCGACATTGGGAGGGTTTTTCGGGTGGCCGAAGCGCTCGAGTATGGCATGGTGGGTGTTAATACGGGCATTTTGGGTACGGCAGTGGCTCCCTTTGGCGGCATGAAAGAAAGTGGAATCGGCCGTGAAGGTTCTAAATACGGCATAGAAGAATTTTTGGAAATAAAATATGTGTGCGTCGCCGGGCTGTGAGGGTCAATGCTGTAGCCATAAAACACAGGAGCCACCCCGGCATTCCGGGGTGACTCCTGTACCATGGGATGAGATTATTTCCAGGTGAGTGCGGAAATGAGTAGATTAGTGCGCCAATAATTTGCCGGAGGCTACCGGCTTGCCATCTGCGACAAGCCGGTAGAACAAGGTCCCCGCTGGCAATTGGCGTCTCCACAATTGGAAAGTGGGTTGGCTTTGTTGGACATTAAAGAGCAGTTGTGACTGCATATTGTATACCTCCAAGGTATAGGATTTTGCTTGAACGCCCCGGATGCTGATCCGGGTACTTTGGCTGAACGGATTGGGGTACACCAACACGTCGGCACCAGGTATAAACACTTCTTTGGTTTGCACAATGGCGAAGGTGTCAAAGGGGCAAACCGTATGCAAAGTCTGGTTCGTGAGAACCGGTTCCTGAAAATCAAAGTATGCAGCAGCGGTATTCAAAATTTCTATTCCACAGGTGAGTTCCGGTTTTTGGGACACGCGAAACTTAACATACCCGCTGCTGCCGGGGGCGAGATTAATATTGCTCAGATTAAAGGAAACGATACCCGTACCATACACATCGAATTGGTAAACATGGCTGGCAACACCGGGGATGACGGTGGCAGCATCGAGGTAAGGCGACAATGTATCGCGTACGACTACAGAATGCACGGTATCGGTTCCGGTATTCTGAAAGTGGATTAAATAAGTTAAATCGGTTTCCGGGCTGATGTACCGCTCGGAATTGTAGCCCTTGGGATGGCCTCTCTTGAAAACTGTGGGATTATAATCGGCATTGTTGCTTTCCTGGCAATCGATGGAGACAAAAGGGTCGGCATCGTCTTCCGGAAACATGGTATAGAACCCGGTGCTAAAACCGGTGATTGACGTATCGCTGATGCAACCTTCCACCGCAGCGGTGGGGTAGCTTACGCCCGGGTACCCGGGGCTTTGTTCGGCTATGATGCGGTATGTTTTGCCGTTGGCGGGCGTCTCGTACAAGATGGAATCCTGACCTTGTTTGAGCTGGAAGGTAAAATCCGGGTTTCCGGGTGCCGTGAGCATCACCACATCTTCGGCAATGACATAGTCCAACGCATTGACCATGTCGCCAAAACCATTGTTAAAAAGCAACAGCCGAACCGTATCGCCGTCGCAAATGGCCTTTGCGCTAACAATGGAGCCATCCCACCCGGCATTCACATCACAAAAATCATCAGGAAAATGTGTGCATCCACACAGTGCGCTTGCCCGGCAATGGTGTTGCAGTCCAAAAAACCGGTTATGGTAAACGAGCCGCAATCGCCGCTTTCGAGGAAACCAACGTTGAACGTGTAGGTTTTTCCTTGTTGTGATGTGGGCGGGAAAGAGCTGCCGGCAAACGTCATGAAGGGATCAAGCGTCACTTCAATGTACGTATTAACCGATGCAATGGTGCCGGAATTGCAATACTGAACGGTGTACACGTTGTTGGCGCAGCGGCGCAACACAGGTGTTCCTATGTTGACCTCATTGCGTGGGCAAGAGGCTACAGCTGAAACGGGTATGCTGACGTCAACCGAATCGTAATAACCGGGTACATTGACCTTCGTAATGGAATCGCAGGCCGACCAGTAATCGTTTGGCGAGAACAGGCGGAGGGTATACGTTCCAGTGTCTACCGCCAGGCTGAAGTTGCCGTCCTGATCGGCAATCGCATAACGATCGGCGAAATTGCTGCCCTCAATGCGAACGATCCAGTCTTCCAGGCCCTTTTCACCGCTATTGAGCTGGCAATTGTTGTTGGTGTCGTGGAAAATGTTGCCGTTGAGGTAACTGGTAAAGACATCGCAAACGGCGTCCATTTTCACCAGATACGGCTGCGTTTCGGAAAAGGGGAAAAACGCGTTGGAAGAGCCAACTGCCAGGGCACCACCGTCGGGCGTAGCGGTGATGCCATAACCAATGTCGAGGCCGGCACGGCCAACAAGGGTTTCGCATACAGGATTGCCTTCCGAGTCGGTTCGCACAATGACCATGTCAATGGCAGTTGGGCTCAGGGTTTTGGTTCCGGTGACGTAAAACCCTTTAGCACCGTCGCTAGTCAATCCATAAAAATCGGTTTTTGGGAAGACCTCTTGCCAGATAGCATTTTTGGAGCCGTCGCCGCTGATTTTCAGCAGTACACCGGCGCCGCCTTGTACGATGTTGGTGGTGCCGGCGAGGACGAAGGCGTCATCGTCGGTAGCAACGATGTCTTGTGCAAATTCGTCGCCCGCATTGCCGAACAAATCGAACAGGCCATAAGTGTTTTCCCAAACAGGCGTATTATCGTCCAGACGGACTACAAAAAAATCGTCTTTGATCGGCGAAGTCGTCCGAAGCCTGCCGGCAGCTACCAGGTTGCCATTATTGGCCAAGGCAAGCGCGTTGCCTTCCAGTTCCGAGGCGGGTTTGGAGAACTTCTGTGACCAAAGGAGGGTACCATCAGAATCGGTTTTCAGGATGGCCATCTCTCGGTTCCCGGCGACATTGGTCTGGTATCCAGTCAAGATCAAGCTGCCGTCGGGCATTTCAATGATGTCGCGGCCTTCGTCGTTATTTGGGCCGCCGTATTGTTCAGCCCACAACTGGTTGCCGTTGGCGTCTGTTTTTAAAAGGTATATGTTTCTGTCTTCTCCGGGGCTGCTTTGTATGTAACCTACAATGGCGTATCCGCCATCATGGGTGACAACAATGCCGAATCCGGCTGCCATCGGGTTTCCGGGGAATGTTTTGCGGTATTGAAGTCGGCCGTCTGCATCTGTTTTGATAAGATGAATGGCCGAGGCTGCGTTATAATATCCAACAATCGCATAACCACCATCGGGAGTAGGTGCCACATCATATACTTCATCCTGACCAGATGCGCCGTAAATGCGTTCCCATCCTTGTGCCTGGAGTAGACCGGAGGCACAAAACAGTAAGGAGACTATAACGAGGTTGCGTAACATGGGATGTGGATTATTTCCTGTTGAACTTTTAATTGACAGTACAAAAGTGCATGTTGAAAAAAGTGTTAAAAAAGACAAAAATTCGAATTTGTTGATCAGAATATTTTGAGTAAAATCCGTTATATTTGTATTTTTTTTCTAAAAAAAAGCATAAACAATTGATATTCTTTTTTATATAAAAAAAAGCAGTTGTGTGATTTTGCA